>JBBITW010000143.1:6646-9038 GCA_037440525.1 Deltaproteobacteria bacterium | reverse complement strand
GACAAAGGGGATTAAAAATTATAATAATATTTTATGTAGGGGTTTTGATAATTGCCTGGGTGGCGGAATTGGTAGACGCAAGGGACTTAAAATCCCTCCCGCCTCTGGCGGGTGCCGGTTCAACTCCGGCCCTAGGCACCAAGTAATTTTTATATGAAAGAGGGTTTCTTTTGAAACCCTCTTTTTTTATTTAATGATTGATATAATTTTTTAAAAAATTCAGTTCTAAGGAATAATAACGGGTTTGATCTCTTTTCCTGACTCCATAGAGATTAGCGCATCATTGATCTCTGCAAGACTATATTTGTTGGTGACAATATCAGCGAACCTGTATTTATCCCTCTTCTCATGGATAAAACGGATTGCCTTGTGGTAGTGACCTATAACTCCAGAACAGTTTCCAATGATCTCAAGGTGATTTATTGATACCCTTCCAGGAACAATCAAAGATGTCATTTCTAATGAGCCCTGACCGATGACAAGATACCTTCCTCCTCTGCGAACCATCTCTAATCCTTCTCTGAAGGCTGTAGTCCCGCCAGATGCTTCTATTACAACATCTGCTCCCCTGCCTTCTGTAAGATCAAGTATTTCATTCAGCCTTTTTGAAGCATCGGGGATTTCTTCAATGTTTATGACATAATCTGCTCCCCATCTCTTTGCGAGTTCTAATCGATTTTTGGGTGCACCAATAACAATAACCTTTCCAGCTCCACCTTCCGTGGCTAATAATGTAGAATATAGACCAATAGGTCCTGAACCCTGTATAACAACGGTCTCCTGGAGACCAACACCTTTTAGTCTTTCAAAAGCAGATACTACAGTTCTAAAGGCACAACTCACGCCGATTATCTCTTCATTTTTGAGATCCTGGGGAAGTTTAACTATTTCTGTTCCTGGAAGGAGATACTCATATTCTGAAAACCCACCGGTAAGGTAAGGGAATGTATTAGAGTTACGAATACCATAATAAATCCTGTTTTTACATAAATTTGGCTGATTGGCAATTTTACACCAGAAACACTTACCGCAGGAAAGGTGTGCCCACATAATTCGGTCCCCTATCTCAAGAGGTTGACCAGAACAATCAAGAAACTTATCTCCACCCATTTTTACAATCCTTCCAATTGTCTCATGACCTGGAATATTTGGTAAAGGTGCTTTAAATCCTAAATTACCTCGCCATTGATGAACATCTGTTCCACAAATACCAGCCATTTCAATCTTCACTAATATACCCCCTGGTTCAATTTCTGGGACTGGCCATTCGAGAATTTTTAGAGGTTTATTATATTCCTCTAAAACCGCTGCTTTACACCTTTTTCCAATCTCAGTCATATTATCTCCTTTCTTTATAGAGTTAATTCAAAAAGGCTTATTTCATCCCTAAATATTTTTAATCAAAGGAAATTTTTTTTATAAATATTAGCAAATTTTACTCCAGATGGCAATAATATATAGTGAATTGGACTGATTGAAAAAATCTCTTTTATGTTTTAGTTTATACCTTGAATCAAAGACCGAATTGTGTAATTCTTATTAGAAACTAAATTGAGCGATATTCTATAAAAAGCCTTTCCGCCGAAGGCGGATCCACTTTGGGCGGATAATTATTAGTCATTGCGAGCATCCCGCATTTAATGCAGGAGTGCGTGGCAATCCGACGAAGTCGTTGCGAGCCCGAAGGGCGTGGCAATCTTAAAGATTCCTCGCTTCGCTCGAAATGACAAATTGATAAATATTGCTTCGTCTTTGCCTCGCAATTACTATTGATATTGAGAATCGCTCACTTTGGGTAGAAATTAAAATTTTTAAAGGGAGAAAAAAGATGAATGATTTAATAAATAAGATAAAACTTCCACAGATGGCATGGTGGGGAGATGCGGAGATTGAACTCAGTTTTCCCGGAAAGTGGGATGTTACATTTTGTATAATGAATGGACATGAGGCAGAAAAGCTTACTGAAGATGGGTTTAAAAAGGCATTTTCCAATCCCATAGGTTGTAAACCTATAAGAGAGCTTGCAAAGGGGAAAAAGAATGTAGTTATTCTATTCGACGATATGAGTAGACCTACAAAGGCATCAGAGATTGTGCCATTTATTATAGAAGAACTTTTAATAGGGGGAGTAAAAGAAGATGATATTCAATTTATCTGTGCCCTGGGAAGCCATGGTCCCCTTACAGCATATGAATTTGCAAAGAAGCTCGGGGAGGACATAATAGCCCGTTTTAATGTTTATAATCATAATGTATATGAGAACTGCACCTACATAGGCAGGACAACATTTGGGACTCCTGTTTCACTGAACACTGAATTTGTGAATGCTGATTTGAAAATAGGTATAGGTTCCATATTACCCCACATCGATGTCGGGTTTGGAGGGGGAGGG
>JBBITW010000143.1:0-6618 GCA_037440525.1 Deltaproteobacteria bacterium | reverse complement strand
AGTATTGCCTGGAATTTCATCCATTGAGACGATTACTCATAATCATAGGTTTGCATGGGAAAAGGATAAAATTAGCAACATTAACTCAGATAAAAATCAAAGGGTGGATCAAGATAATATTCAGCTAAAAGATATAGAAGAGGCCTGCAGAATGTCTGGACTGGATGTAAAGGTTGATGCAATCCTCAATATTAAAAGAGATATAACCGCACTATTTGTTGGAGAACCAATTGCACAATATTACGAAGGTGTCAAATTGGCAAAGAAACATTATCAGACCCAAAAACCTGATAGAGCAGAAATTGTGGTTGCCAATTGTAATGCAAAGATAAATGAGACAGTTATTGGAATGGCTGTGGCAGAATCATTATTGCCCGATTCAGGGGGAACAATTGTTATGATCAACAATAACCCTTCAGGTGAGGTTTGTCATTATTTAAGAAGAAGTTTCGGTAATCATATTGGGGGGAGATTCTGGAAGCCACCAGCTCTATCAAAGAAAGTAAAAAGATTGATCCTTTTAATGCCTTATAAGAATAAGGTAAGTACAGACTGGTTTGCTCCTCCGGAGGCCATCACATGGGCAAATAGTTGGCAAGATGTTCTGGCAATACTTAATTCCGATTACCCCGAAGGAGCAAGAGTTGCTATTATCCCAGATGCTACCATACAATTGTTTAATTAAATTCATGCCGCACGATTCCTGTTATCAATAACTGGCTTGATCTCTTTTCCTGATTCCATACCTGTGAGTGCTTCGGTAGCCTGTTCCAAACTGTATTTATTTGTAACTATAACTCCAAATGGATACTTCTCCCTTTTGGTTTTAACGAACTGTAAGGCCTTATAATAGTGAGGAATTGTCGCCCCCATACTTCCTATAATATCAAGACCTTTGCTTACAATCAAACTCGGTTGAATCTGAACTGTAATTTCAGTTGTCTGTCCAATTATGAGATATCTACCTCCTTTTCGAATTATATCCAATCCCTCCTTAAACGCCTCGACCACTCCTGAGGCTTCCACAATAACATCGGGTCCTCTTCCATTTGTAAGTTTTAATATAATATCTTTTCTCTTTAAAGGATCAGGCACTTCATCAATATTGATCGTATGATTTGCCCCCCATCTTTTTGCCAATTCCAATCTTTTTTGAGGCGCTCCAACCACAATAACCTTTTTTGCTCCGCCTTCGACGGCCAGAAGGGTTGAATAAAGACCAATTGGTCCCGCACCTTGAATAAGCACAATGTCCTGAACAGCGATCCCTCCCAGTCTTTCATAAGCAGCAACTGCTGTCCTAAATGCACAGCCAACACCAATAATCTCTTCCTCTATTAATTCATCAGGGACTTTTACAACCTCTGCTTTGGGGATTACATACTCATATTCTGCAAATCCTCCCAGTAGATGGGGATACTTATCAGCACCCTGCAATCCATAATATATTCTCTTGACGCAGAGGGTTGGTTGACGGGCAATCTTACACCAGTAGCATTCTCCGCATTCCACATGTGCCCATATTATACGATCACCAACTTTAAGAGGTTCTCCAGTTGCATCGTGAGTCCTGCCTTCGCCGAGTTTTACAATCCTTCCTATGGTTTCATGGCCAGGGATGTTTGGTAGGGGTGGTTTCATTGTAGTTTTACCATGCCATTGATGGACATCAGAACCACATATACCAGCCATTTCAACTTTTACCAATATTCCATTTGGTTCAACATCAGGGATAGGATAATCACGTATCTGTAAGGGTTTACCGAATTCTATAACCACTGCTGCCTTTGATTTTTTTGGTATCTCTTTCATTTTGAGAGGCCTCCTTATTGAAAATAAAATTAGAGCTTTATTCAATTTTAATTTTACCTAAATTGAGCGATTTTTTACTAAAAGCCTTTCCGCCAAAGGCGGATCCTCTTTTGGCGGATATTTATCAGTCATTGCGAACCCGAAGGGCGTGGCAATCTTATAGATTCCTCGCTCCGCTCGGAATGACAATTCGGTAGAGATTGCCTCGCAATGACAATCTGGAATCGCTCAATTTAGATTTTAGATATTTTCAGAAATCTCAATTTTGAAATATCTCCCTAAGAGAATAGAACATTACCTGAGCATTGTTGGTAAGAATAGCGCAATCTGTGGAAATGCTATGAGTATGCCTATCATAATTAATTCCACTACGACAAATGGCATTATAGCCTTGAATATTACTTCCATTGGAACGTCCTTCACAATTCCACTTATGACATAGACATTCATACCTACAGGTGGTGTGATGAGTGCCATTTCAACTACCAGGACTATTATAACCCCAAACCAAATAGGATCATATCCAAGACTTTTAATAAGGGGAACAAAAACAGGGACAGTTAGTAGCACCATAGCCATCGTATCAATAAAGCATCCGAGGATGAGATATACCAGTATTATCAAAGCCATTACAGCAGTAGGAGGAAGTCCCAAGCCAGCGACAAGGCTTGAAAGCTCCATGGGGATCCTGCTGACTGCTATAAATGGGGTAAGAATAAAAGCCCCAATTAAACAGATAAAAATCATACCTGTGTTTCTGACCGTGTCCCAGAGGGCTTCCTTCAGACCTTGCCAACCAAGTTTTTTTCTTATGGAGGATATTAAAATTGCACTAAAAGCAGAAAATCCTCCTGCTTCAGTAGGAGTAAACCATCCCACAATTAGACCTCCGAGTGCAAGCCCGATAATTACAAATATCTCTACACATTCACCAGCCGCCTCTAACTTTTCTCTCAGGTTTGAACCTGGCCCCGGAGGGGCAAGAGAAGGATTCAGTTTTGCACGGACGAAGATCATGCACATAAACATTAAGGAAAGGATTATTCCTGGAACAATACCTGCAATAAAAAGATCAACTATTGATGTTTCTGTAAGAATCCCGTAGATGATAAACATTGCACTTGGAGGTATAAGAATGCCAAGTGTTCCACCCGCAGCAATGGAGCCAGCAGCCAATCCACTATCATATTTATATTGCCTCATCTGGGGTATTGCTGTTACACCTATGGTCACTGCTGTTGCAATACTCGATGCAGAGACTGCAGAAAAGATAGCACATGCGCCTATGGATGCAACAGTAAGGCCTCCCGGCAGACGTCCAAATAGACTATTTGCAAACCTGAATAGGTTTCTGCCCAATCCAGCACTTGAAAAGACGCATCCCATTAAAATAAATAGAGGGAGCACCAGCCAATCATAGCTTGAGATAATACCATATGAAGATACACCTACAATCTGTATAGCTGCAGGGAAATTTACAAGATATGCAAATCCTAAAAATCCTATCAGAATCATTGAAAAGCCTATTGGAACTCCACAGATTAATAGCAAAAGTACAATGGCAATGCCAA
This sequence comes from Deltaproteobacteria bacterium, assembly GCA_037440525.1. Taxonomy (GTDB): domain Bacteria; phylum Desulfobacterota; class BSN033; order BSN033; family UBA1163; genus JBBITW01. The sequence goes on along the minus strand of JBBITW010000143.1, from coordinate 3,235 downwards.
TTATACCAATAATAATTGGACTCATCCCTTTTTCCCCTTAATAAGTTCTTCAATCATATTCTTTAGAAGAATTCCTATAAGGAAAAGACAGCCAATAATCCATACCGATATGAATGGAGCCTTTGGGATCCTAAGCACAGGTGTCACCATTTCTGGCCTTTCCAGAGCATCCTGCAACTGGAAAACACCTCCGTAAATCAGGGCCAGAGCCACTGCAATGCTTATAACCAAACTGATAATTGAAAAAATTGATTGGACTCTGGGTGAAAATCTACTTACCATTATCATCACCACAATATGAGCACGCTCTCTTTCGGTTAAGACAATCGCAAATGGAATCAGAAAAACTCCTGCTATTCCAACAATTTCCACCGTTCCCAGAACAGGGGATGAAAAAAGTCCCCTTCCAATTACATTGGCAGAAACTATCCCCATCATTACCAATAAAGAACCGAAAGAAATCACAATTATTATCTTCATTAAGAGATTTCCAGATTTAGGCCAAAAAGACATAATCTAATATCCTTTTCGAAAGGAGGTATTATTATATTAATTTTGTCTGAAAAAATGAATCAAAATAAAAAGGGGCTACGATTACAAACCCAGTCTAATGTAATCGTAACCCGGGAGATAAACTATATATTACTTGATATAATGAGAGAGACGTTCCTGTGCAAACCGGAAGGCTTCTGTTGCAGGATAGCCTTTAGCTTCAAGTTCCTTTGCTATCTTGAGGTAAACAGGTTCTAAGGCAGTGACCCATTTCTTTCTCTCCTGTGGTGTAGGGGTAATAAATTCCATTCCCTGTTTTATAGCCCATTCCTTAGATTCGAGGTTAATCTTATCAAGAAATTTTACTGTTTCAGATTTTCCCCACACACTATTATCCTCTATTACCTTCTGAAGTTCTGGTGGCAGGGATTTCCATTTATTAATATTCATCGCCATATACATAGCGGGGCATGCAAAGAGTGCAAATTCTGTAAAGTACTTTGATACAGATGGAAATTTAAATGACTTAATATCTCTTATATTTGTTGTGCCACCATCAACTGTGCCTTTCTGTAAGCCAACTACAAAATCGGCAAGTGGCATACTGACAGGTTTTGCTCCCAGAGCTTTATATAATTCTACTGCTGGCTTTATTGGTGCCCTTAGTTCCATCCCTTTTATATCTTCTGGAACCCTTACGGGTTTACTTTTTGTAAAAAGGCAACTTGCAGGATCGGCCTGAAGCCACAAAAGCTTTGTATCTCCCCACTCTTTAGCGTAATATTGAGGATACTTTTTCATCACATCATCCACAACAAGGGTGCTGGTTGCAACATCAGGAGTTCCCATCAAAGCAATGGATATTAGTTCATCTGTAAATGGAGATCCTATTCCATATCGTGGTCCAAATCCTATATCAACAACACCCTTAGATATACTTGGATATATTTCAAATGCACTTACCAGAACACTGCCACTAAAAACCTTAATTTTGAGTCTCCCTTTGCTATCATCCTCAATCTTTTTTGCCCAGCGCTGAAGATGTAGATCAGTATCAGAGCCTGGAGGATACATGTAAGTAAATGTTAATTCTATTGGCTTTTGTGCTGAAACATAAGGTGCAGAAATACCTAAAATCAGGTAGGAGAAGAAAGTTAAAACCGCTAAGATAAAAATGATCCTTTTCATAACTGATACCCCCTTAAATTTTTTACTTTTCCTAAAATAAAAATAAAAAAAAGTCAAGAAAAATTGAGCAGAGCTATGAAAAATCAGCACTGCACATCGTCATTGCGAGCGAAGCGTGGCAATCTCTTTTTTTCCCTTTGGTGAGAAGGGGAGATAGTTAATGAACCAAATTTTAGGTTTGACATTATCTAAATTTTTGGTATATAAATTCTAAAAATTTATTTAGAAAGGGGTATAAAGAGATGAATCAAAGTGAGAGAATTTTTCTTGAATTTGAAGGGAAGGTAGCGATTATAACTGGAGGAGCGAGAGGAATAGGAAGGGCAACTGCAATGGAGTTTAGTAAACATGGAGCTAAAGTAGTTATTGTTGATTTAAGAGAGAAGGAATTGGAGGAGACAGGCGAGGCTATAAAAAAAATGAACAGAGAAGTTTTACCTATAAAGTGTGATGTTTCAAATAATAATGAGATACAGGAGGCAATAAGAAAGACACTGGAAAATTTTGGGGTAATAGATATCTTAATCAATAATGCAGGAATTGGGGATGTGATTGCCCCTGTAATCAATACCTCAGAAGAAGATTGGGATAGAATATTGCGAATCAATCTTAAAAGTGTCTTTTTATTTTCAAAGGGAGTTATTCCAATTATGATAAAGAACAGAAAGGGAAGTATTGTAAATGTAGCTTCACTGGCAGGAAAGGAAGGAAATGAAAACATGGCTCCCTATTCTGTTTCGAAGGCAGGGATTATATGTTTTTCGAGGGTTCTTGCCAAAGAGGTTGTAAAATATGGCATTCGTGTTAACTCAATTGCGCCGGCACTTATTAAAACAGATTTTACATCCATCCCATCTAAAGAGGTAATCGATATGCTGATTTCAAAAATTCCTATGGGAAGAATGGGACTTCCCGAGGAGGTCGCTAATTTAATATTATTTTTATGTTCAGATAGGGCTTCTTTTATCACAGGTCAGTGCTTCAATGTCTCTGGAGGGAGAGGAGATTATTAGTATCATACGCTTCGTGCCAGGTGTGAGCCATCGGCAATAGCATCGGGCATGAGTCCAAATTCTCTACAATCTCCTATTCTATAAACTTCTATACCTTTTTCTACAAGTTTTATAAAAAGGTCTTCATCGGGAATTAAAGGCTGGATGGGAATTATAGTATCAGCTTCAATGGTCAGGCGTTCCCCTTCTCTTGTAGTAATTGTAAGACCTTCATCAGTAATCTCCTCATATTTTACCTCTGAAAATATCTTTACACCTCTTTCATCCATCCATCGAAAGAGTCGAAATGGAATGTCATAGGGTAATCCTTCACCCAGAACTCCGGATTCCTCTACTATGGTCACCTCTCTTCCTCTTTTTACAAGAAATTCTGCAAGTTGAAATCCCTGCATGTTTCCACCAATAATCACTACTTTCTTACCGATTGGCAAATATAATTTCATGATGGTCTTCAGAATTTTTACGGGGAATATCCTCAGGACCTTTTTTAAAAGTTTTTGGAGCTTATCAGTAGTTATTACCTTTCGATGATCGGTTTTAGG
>JBBITW010000142.1:0-9060 GCA_037440525.1 Deltaproteobacteria bacterium | reverse complement strand
AGGATATTCCTGCCAGATCTTTTAACTTAGCCCCGTTTAAGTGACGGGTTACAGGAAATGATAAATTCCACTTGAAGATTTTACAATACTCTGTTAATTTAACTTTTCAACTTATTATTATGAAAACCATAGAATTTGATTATCATCTCCCAAAAGATCTGATTGCCCAATATCCGTGCCTGAAGAGGGAAGAGTCCCGGTTAATGGTGCTTCACCGATCTTCCAGGGTGATAGAGCATCGGAGGTTCATCGATATCGTAGAATATTTCCAACCAGGTGACCTGCTTGTAATAAACAATACCCGGGTAATTCCAGCTCGTTTGATAGGGAAGAAAGATACAGGGGGTAAGGTGGAAGTTCTCCTTATCCCTTCGAGGAATGGGAAGGAAGGAGAATGGCAAGCCCTTTTTAGGGGAAGAGGAAGAATTGGAAAAGGTACTCGAATTCAATTTGGGGATAATTTCTATGGAGAGGTTAAAGAATTAGAGGGTAAAAAGGGAAAGATTCTGTTTTCAACATGTGAAGCCCTTGAAGAGCTACTTGAGAAATTCGGTCATATTCCTCTTCCCCCTTATATCAAAAGGGAGGATGAACCACTTGATAGAGAACGTTATCAGACCGTATTTGCTGAGAAGGACGGTTCTATTGCTGCACCAACAGCAGGACTTCATTTTACCCCTTCATTGCTTAAATCTCTAAGAGAAAGGGGCGTTGATATTACCACCATAACCCTCCACATTGGTATTGGAACCTTTTTGCCTGTAAAGGTTTCTGAGATCGAAAGCCATAAGATGTATTCAGAATGGGTGGAGATAACAGAGGAGGCGGTGAAAAATATTGAAAATGCTAAGGCGAGAAGAGGAAGGATTGTAGCCTTAGGAACGACCACAACTCGTGCAATTGAATCCTTCTCAGACAAGGAAGGTCGAATCAAACCAGGAAGTGGATATACATCCCTTTTTATCTACCCTCCCTATAAATTCAGGGTAATTGATGGTTTGATAACCAATTTCCATCTTCCAAAATCCACATTAATAATGCTGGTCTCAGCATTTGCAGGAAGAGATTTTATAATGGAGGCCTATAGAGAAGCGGTTGAAAAAAAATATAGATTTTATAGTTATGGTGATGCTATGCTCATCTTATAGAAAATATCGTGACCGTTTCCCGTGTCACTTGTCAAAAAAATTTTTGAAACCTTTTGAATTTTTTATAATGGGCACGAATCACGGATACACAAAAAGTCTTTATTGAAAAAAATGGCTTTTCGTTTTGAGATCATAAGAAGAGATCATTATTCTCAGGCAAGACTTGGAATGATTGAGACAGATCATGGTGCCTTCCTTACCCCTGCATTTTTGCCTGTTGGATCTTCGGGGACTATTAAATCCTTGACCCCAGAAGAGCTTATAGAAGTTGGGGTTGATGCAATCCTGGGAAATACTTATCATCTCTATCTAAAACCAGGTCATGAGACGATTGGGAGGCTCGGTGGTCTTCATAACTTTATCCACTGGGAGAGACCCATTTTAACAGATAGTGGTGGATATCAGGTATTCAGCCTTTCGAAACTTAGAAGGATTTCAGAAGAGGGTGTAACCTTTCAATCACATATTGATGGTTCTTCTCATCTGTTTACCCCTGAGAAGGTTGTAGAGATTCAGAGAACCCTTGGCTCAGATATCATGATGGTTCTTGATGAATGTGTCCCTTACCCCTCTGATTATGAATATGTTAAAAAATCGGCAGCTTTAACAACCAGATGGGCCTATCGCTCATTAGAGGCAAAAAGGGGTCAAGATCCCCCTCTATTTGCTATTGTCCAGGGAGGGATGTATAGGGATTTGAGGGAAGAAAGTGCAAAATCGCTGGTCGAGATGGATTTTCAGGGTTATGCCATTGGAGGTTTAAGTGTTGGGGAACCAAAATCACTTATGAAGGAAGTTCTATCATGGACAACTCCCATACTCCCACTGGATCGTCCACGCTACCTTATGGGTGTGGGAACTCCTGAAGATATCCTCAATGCTGTTAGGTTCGGGATTGACATATTTGATTGTGTCCTTCCAACAAGGAACGCAAGAAATGGAATGCTCTTTACATCTGATGGAAAGATCTCTATCAAACAGGCTCGATATGCAGAGGATCAAAGCCCAATCGATGAGGGATGCCCCTGCTATACCTGTCGTAATTACTCGAGGGCATATCTAAGGCATCTTTACATCTCCAATGAAATACTATCTTCGAGGTTGAATACAATCCATAATTTATATTATTATATGAATCTTATGAAGGGAATTCGAGAATCAATACGTATGGGAAGGTTTATCGATTTTTATAATTCCTTCTCATCACTTACAGAGGAAAAACAAATTGAGTGCCCATCCCTCCTTGATGAAGACGAGGGCTGGCATAGATAGAAAGGGGGTTTTATGGGAATCGATTTTGCTTATGCGATGGGTCCCCAACCAGGAGGAGGTCAGGGATCTCAGTTTTTGAGTTTTTTGCCTATTATCCTCATATTCGTTATATTTTATTTTCTTTTGATTCGTCCTCAGCAGAGGAGAGCAAAGGAACACAGAAGCCTTTTGGCAAACCTTAAGGTCGGGGATAGTGTCTTAACAAGTGGCGGGATTTATGGCCGCATTACCGGGATTCGCGATGATATAATCACCATCGAAATTTCAGACAAGGTCAGGGTAAAAGTAAACAGAGGCCATATCGCTGGAGTTGTCAAACAGGACATAACAAAGTCAGAATAGTAAAAAGAGAGCTCTGAAAAAGTATTTAAAAAGAGTCTTATAGACTGGGGAGGTGGGGTGAAAAAGCCTTCGCCTGCCTGAGGCAGGCAAGAGCAAATACCGATAATAATATGGCACCATTGATTAATACCCTGAAAATGCTTGATTTTCTTTTAAGCGATTGTAAGCAATTTAACTTCTTAGTGTCCGCATTCGAAGGGTTTGGAACCCTACCTCCCCAGTCATTTCAGGACTTTTTCAGAGACCTCAAAAATCTGAATTGCCATCAATTATGGGCAGGTAAGCAATCTGATACAAAGCATAATCCGATTGAAATCCTGCCCCAATAACCCCTTGCTCTAAACTTAGTTTTAGGGCTATAATCCATAAGGAGGTGTATCATGAGAAAGTATGAAACCATCTTTATCATGGATCCCGATCTCACCGATGAACAATCTCAATCCACCATTGAAAAGATTAAGGGTGTCATCACACAAGGCCGTGGAGAAATCCTAAAGCTTGAAGACTGGGGTAAGAGGAAACTCGCATACGAAGTCAAAAAGAAACCCAGAGGCCATTATATCCTGATGCACTTTTCTGGAACGCCTTCCTTGCTCTCTGAGCTTGAAAGAAATTTCAGAGTAATGGATGCAGTCATCAAGTTTCAAATGGTTCGTCTTGACGAAAGAAAGCCTTTATCTACAGAGATTACACTGCCCGAGGAGCCATTAGAAGAGGAATTTAAAGAGGAGTAAAGATGGCCTTCTATAATCAAGTCGTTATTACAGGAAAGGTAGCCACTCCTCCCCAACGTAGATATCGCCCTGATGGAACCCTTGTGCTCCAATTCCCTTTGGAACTGAATGACTCTGATGATTCATTAGAAGGTGGGAGTTTAAGCCGTATCCCGATAGTTGTTTTCGGGGAACTTGCAGAATCTAAGACTTACATCGAAAAAGGGCAAAATCTCCTTGTTAAAGGGAGGCTCCGTCAAAGACGATGGCAGACAAAGGAAGGTAGGAGGGAGACTATTACAGAGGTGATTGCCATTGAGCTCCAAACTCTTGAGCAATAGAAGAATAGAGCTCTTATAAAAAATTTATAAGATGAATTTAAGGAGAGAAGGAGAAAGGAATGAAAAAGACATCTGAAAAACCAGCTCCAGAGAAGAAGAAAAAACTTTTTTTGAGGCGAAAGGTATGTCGATTCTGTACAGATAAGAAATTGGAGATCGATTATAAGAATGCAAAGGTTTTACGGTATTTTATTACGGAAAGAGGGAAAATCATTCCCAGAAGAATCTCTGGAAATTGTGCCAAGCACCAAAGGCAGATAACCACCGCCATTAAGAGGGCACGCAATATCGCCCTTCTTCCTTTTACAACAGCGGCAAGGTAGTCTTTTGATGTGTTTTGACGAAAGGTCACATGCATGGGATTTTATCCCATGTCCCTTTGGTAAGGAGGTCACACATGCAGATCATCTTATTAGAAGACATCCCCTCTTTGGGGAAGGCAGGAGATCTGGTAAAAGTATCTGATGGCTATGGGAGAAACTATTTAATCCCTAAAAAGAAGGCCATTTTAGCCACAGAAAAAAATCTTAAAGCCTTAGAAACTCAGAAGGCCTTTATCAGATCGAAGATAGGAAAGGAAAAGAAGGATGCTGAAAACCTTGCCCAAAAGATAGAGAATCTTTCCTGCAGGATTGCCAAACCTGTTGGAGAAAGCGGAAAGCTTTTTGGTTCTGTTACCTCAATGGATATAAGCGCCTTTCTAAATGAGAATGGAATAGATGTTGATCGAAAGAAAATAATGATTGAAGAGCCGATTAAGAACCTCGGCATATTTAAAGTTCCAATCAAACTCCATCCTGAGGTGACAGCACAGCTTAAGGTCTGGGTCGTCGAGGAGTAATTAAGGATGAAGGAAGTTGAATCATCTACTCATAAAATCCCTCCTCAGAATATTGAAGCTGAGCAATCTGTGCTTGGGGGTATTCTCATAGAGAATACAGCTATAAATAAGGTATTGGAGATCCTCACCCCTGAGGACTTTTATCGAGATGCCCATCGTAAGATATACTCAGCCATGATCGAACTCTCTGAAAGAGATGAACCAGCAGACCTTATCACCTTGACCAATGAATTACGGAAAAGGGATCAGCTCACCTCTGTTGGAGGTGCTTCCTATCTTGCCTCTTTGATCGATTCTGTCCCCACGGCTGCCAATATTGAATATTACGCAAAGATTGTTAAAGAAAAGGCATTGCTTCGGAGATTAATCGAAACCTCTACTGAAATCATCACCCAGTGTTACGAAGACCGGGGTGATATAGAAAGTTTCCTTGACGATGCAGAGAAGTCGATTTTTGAAATATCTGAGAAAAGGATTAAACCCGCCTTCTACCCTGTCAGAGAGATTGTAAAGGAAAGCTTTAAGACCATTGAGAGGCTTTACGAAAAGAAGGAGCTTGTTACTGGGGTCCCTTCAGGATTTAAGGAACTGGATCAAAGAACCGCAGGTTTTCAACCCTCTGACCTGATCATTGTGGCTGGAAGACCAAGCATGGGAAAGACGGCCTTCTGTTTAAACATTGCTCAATATGTAGCTATTGAGAAGAGGATTCCAGTGGCCATCTTTTCTCTCGAGATGTCTAAGGAACAACTGGTCATCAGAATGCTTTGCTCAGAAGCAGGTGTTGAAGGCACCCGCCTTAGAACAGGCTTCCTTCATGAGAGTGACTGGCCAAAGCTTACCCTCGCAGCAGGCACCCTTTCCGATGCACCCATATTCATTGATGATACAGCAGCCCTATCGGTTCTCGAACTCAGAGCAAAGGCAAGAAGGTTAAATGCTGAAAACGGTTTGGGTATGATCATCATAGATTATCTCCAGTTGATGAAGGGAAGGTCAAGGGCCGAAAGCCGTCAGCAGGAGATATCTGAAATCTCTCGCTCTCTTAAGGCCCTGGCCAAAGAGCTTTCAATCCCTTTAATTGCGGTCTCCCAGCTTAGCCGTAAGACAGAGGAAAGAAGGGACTTCAGGCCCCAGTTATCAGACCTGAGAGAATCAGGGGCTATTGAACAGGATGCAGACCTTATCCTCTTCATCTATCGTGATGAAGTCTATAATCGCTCAGAAGATAATCCCAATCGGGGCAAGGCAGAAATAATCATTGGGAAGCAAAGAAATGGACCAACTGGAAAGATTGAACTTGCCTTTTTGGATAAGATTACAACCTTTAAAGATCTCTATAAAGGAGAGGTTGAAAATATTTATGAGTGACCGAAGCAGGTGAAGGGAGAATGAATCTGCCAAATATCTTAACACTCATCAGGGTTTTACTCATCCCGGTTTTTGTAATCATGATCATTAATCAGTCCTATAAATATGCACTTGCGGTCTTTGCTGTGGCTGGAATAACCGACGGAATCGATGGTCTTATTGCACGTATGACCCACCAAAGAACAGAATTGGGGGCTTATCTCGATCCCATTGCCGACAAACTCCTCCTTATCTCGGCTTACATAACCCTTGCCATTATACAGATAATACCAAGCTGGTTATCGGTCATTGTGATTACCCGTGATGTTATCATTCTTCTCGGTTTTCTTGTCTTAACCCTTACAAACCATCGTCCTAAAATAAATCCAAGTCTTGTAAGTAAAGTCACCACAGATTTTCAGATTGTTACTGTGCTCCTCTCTTTATTGAAGCATTTTTATCCTGCCTTCGGTAATCTCTTTACAGTTGCAATCTATGGAACCACTCTCTTTACCATTCTTTCTGGTGCACATTACATTTATATTGGTACTTGTTATCTAAATCAGAAAAAGTCACCCTTTACAATATAGAGGAGAAAATTATGTCGATTATAACAAATATTGTTGGAAGGGAGATTATAGATTCGAGGGGGAATCCTACAATTGAAGTAGATGTCTTTTTAGAGGGTGGGGGTATCGGAAGGGCCTCTATTCCTTCAGGGGCCTCCACAGGAAGTCATGAGGCCCTTGAGCTGAGGGATGGGGATTTAAAACGATATCTCGGAAAGGGAGTCCAGAAGGCCATCCAGAATATTCACAAATCCATCATGCCCAAACTGCTGGGAAAGGATGCATTTGATCAGAAGGGAATAGATGATGTGATGCTCCAACTGGATGGAACATCAAATAAAAAAAGATTGGGGGCAAATGCAATCTTAGGGGTTTCCCTGGCATGCGCCAGGGCAGCGGCCAATGATCTTGGAATTCCACTCTATCAATACCTTGGTGGGTTATCTGCTACAAATCTTCCCCTTCCCATGATGAATATCTTAAACGGAGGGCTCCATGCTGATAATAACCTTGACATCCAGGAGTTTATGATAATTCCCATTGGTGCCAGGAATTTTCGAGAAGCCCTGCGCATGGGTGTGGAGGTCTTTCACCATCTTAAATCAACCCTGAGGGAAAAAGGCTACAGAACTTCTGTAGGTGATGAAGGTGGCTTTGCACCTGAGCTAAGATCTAATGAAGAGGCATTTAAACTAATCCTCGAGGCTGTGAGAAGGGCAGGTTATCGAGCTGGAAAGGATGTGGCACTCGGTATAGATGCTGCGGCCAGTGAATTCTATAATGGGCGATATTATTTTTTGAAGGGTGAAAGAAAAGGTAAGAAGAACTCTTCTGAGATGATAGATTTTTATGAGGAATTGATTAGAAGGTATCCCATTATATCAATTGAAGATGGGTTGGCTGAAGATGATTGGAAGGGCTGGAAGGAGATGACAGATCGACTTGGGAAAAGGATTCAGTTGGTGGGTGATGACCTCTTTGTTACAAATCCCGAGCGTCTTACAAGGGGGATTAAGAATGGCATAGCCAATGCCATCCTTATTAAACTGAATCAGATTGGAACATTAACAGAAACCCTCGATGTAATCGATATGGCTAAAAGAGCTGGATACAGGACCATCATCTCACATCGTTCAGGTGAGACTGAAGATACAACCATTTCAGATTTAGCTGTGGGCACAAATGCTGGCCAGATAAAAACTGGTGCAACATCAAGAACAGATCGTGTGGCCAAATACAATCAACTTCTTAGAATAGAAGAAGAACTTGGAAGCAGAGCTATTTTTAACCCACCCCTCAAATATTAGTGATATCCAAGTTAATTAAATATAATCTGGATTGAGCCATTCTTTCAAAAAGGCCTCTTATTTTAGGTTATTATCTGTCTTTGCTATGCAGGTGAAAGCATTATACGCAGGTTTTAAATTTCTTTCGAGTCAAGCCAATCCTCCAATGACACATTTAGATTGATTCCTTTCCTCTTGAGGAGTTCGAGGAAGTCCCACGTGGTGATATTAAGTTTTTTACATATCTCTGGTAGCGTAAGGCTTCCTGCCTGGTACATTTTTAGGAGTCTTTCCTGCCTGTCTTCGGTAAACCCCTTTTTTATAATTTCTCTAAGATAGGCAGATTTATCCAGATTCATCTCTTTTACAAATTTCGAAAGCTCCTTTAAAAGCTTATCCGGAATTCTTACGGTTGTTGGCCTCAACATCTTCTACCTCCTTTAAACGAATCAATGCTTCAGAGATGATTTCGGGAGAATATCTTCCTATTATGCCGAGCTTCTCTATCGAACGTCTCGCCTCCAACATACCTATCTTTCCTAAACGGTAAAGATCTGTGACTAATCTGGGTGAAATAATAAAAGGTATTTTTAAATACCTGCATGCCTTGATTGCCTTCCTCTCATCTGTTACTAAAATTGCTTTCTTCATTTGTCGGGCCAACAGGATTGCTTCCGTTTCACCTTCATCAAGGGTAAAAGGAAATCTAAAACCCCTCTTTTCAATTAAAGTAACCTCAATAATTCTTCTTTGAACAAGCTCCGCAATCACATATGCATCAGGATATTGTTTCACTATCTCCTCATTAGCTACCTCGTCTAACACTTTTTTTGGAACGATCACCCTGAATTCCTTTGCAATAGCCTCAATAAGGCTGCATTTCCCAAGTAAAATAAGTGAGGAAGCATCCATGACAAGGATCTTAGTCATCACCACTCCGTATACATCTTTTACTTTTTGTATACCATAAAGATAAAAAGAAATCAATTCCTTCATTTCCTCTTAGGACTCCTGTAGACCTCTGAAAAAATTTTTAAAACGAGTCTTATAGAATATGGAGGTGGGTTGGAACCCTACCTCACAAGTCATTTCTGCGCTTTTTCAGGACTTTCAACTAGAGACTTCTGAAAAAGTATTTGAAACGAGTCTTATAGACTGGGGAGGTGGGGTGGAAAAGCCTTCGAGCGGATACCTCTAA
>JBBITW010000141.1:0-9080 GCA_037440525.1 Deltaproteobacteria bacterium | reverse complement strand
AAGACCAAAAGTTTAAAATGATAATCCGTAACTCGTGCCCGTTAAATAATACGGACACGATAAAAAGGACCCCAATTATGCAAACAGTTTTAAGTAATGATCTGGCCGAAGCCATACGTAAAGAAACAGGTGAAAATGTCTATCTCTGTTATCAATGCCAGAAGTGTTCTTCAGGCTGCCCGGTTGCAGAATATTTTGATCTCGCTCCAAATCAGTTGATGCGGGCGATTCAGTTGGGCCAGAAGGAGATGGTCCTTAACTCAAAAACTATCTGGCTATGCGCAATGTGCGAGACATGTGCAACCCGTTGCCCACATGATATTAATATCACAAAGATCATGGATTTTTTAAAGATTCTTGCAAAGAAAGAGGGAATAAAATCAAAAGTTCCCTCCGTAACAGTCTTCTATGAAGCAGCCCTTAGAGGGATCAACTGGTTTGGAAGGATGTATGAAACAGGATTGATGGGAGAAATATATTTTCGTCAACTATTTTCAGGTAAACTTAAATTTGATCAACTATGGCAGAATGATCTTCCAATGGCCTGGAGGATGTTAAAAGAAGGAAAACTTAAGATACTTCCAGCAATTGGAAAACCTAAAATAAAAGAAAAAAAAGAGGCAAAAAAGGATGGGATTGCTTACTTTCCGGGTTGTAGCCTCCATGGTACGTCAAAAGAATATGACCTTTCAATAAAGGCTGTTTTTAACACTCTTGGCATTTCTCTTTATGAACCAGAGGGATGGGGATGTTGTGGAACAACCCCTGCCCACTCAACAGACCATTACCTTTCCACCCTCCTTCCCATGAAGAATGTTGCTTTGATGAAAGGGGATGGATTTGATAATATCACCACTCCATGCCCATCATGTTTCTTAAGGATGAAGGTAGCGCTAAAGGATATGAGTGAAAATGAATATTTAAGGGAGAGAATCCTCAGGGAAGTTCCTTCCCTCACCTATAATGAAGTTAAGATTGACCATATCTTAACTACCATAGAGAAGATTGGATATCAAAAGATTGCATCAAATATAATTAAACCTCTTAATGGTATGAAGGTTGTATGTTATTATGGTTGTATCATTACCCGACCGCCAAAGATAACAGAAACCAGGGATTACGAATATCCCGTAAACATGGATAGAATTATGAAAACTATTGGTATCACCCCTCTTGATTGGTCATATAAGACACGCTGCTGTGGAGTTTCCCTCGGAATCACCCAGCCTCCCATTGCCCTTGAGTTGAGTAGAAAAATACTGAAAAATGCAAGGGATGTTGGGGCAGAGGCAATCGTAGTGGCATGTCCTTTATGCCATGTGAATCTCGATGCCCGCCAGAAACAGATCGAAGATGAATATAAAGAAAGGTTTAACCTGCCAATTATATACTTTACACAACTTATGGGATTGTCCTTCGGCCTGAAGCCAGAAGTATTAGGTCTCGATAAGCATTTTATAAATCCTGTTCCACTCTTATCTAAGGTAATGAAATAAAATTATTTAAAGGGGAGAGGTTTTTTGCCAATTATGGATTCAGTTTTTTCGCATGAGGTGGTTTACTGCCTTCTCAAGGCCATCGAGTGTTAGCTCAAACATGGGAAATATCTCTTGAATCTGGGCAATCGTCTGGGTATAGGGCCATTCAAAGACTGGCACAGGATTGAGCCAGACAGAATGAGGAAAGGTTTTGGAAATAAATTGCAATCTCATATAACTTGGTTTACCTGACCTCTCCTCGAAATAAATGGAACCATCAGTAGCCATCAGTTCATAAGGGGCCATACTTGCATCACCAACAATGATGAACCTTGTCTCTGGATCGAAACGGACCAATTCATTAACTGGAAATGGCTTTGAACGTCTCGGAGGGTCTTCCCATAAATAGTCATATATTGTGTTATGGAAGAAGAAGGTCTTCAGGTCTTTAAACTGGGAACGGGCATAATTGAAGAGGGTTTGAACGAGTTCAATATATGGATCCATTGACCATCCGCCATTATCAATGGCCAGAATTACCTTTAATCGATCCTTCAAACTTCTATCAAAAACGATCTCAATCTCACCACAGTTCTTCATCGTTTCGTAGATGGTTTTATCGATATTGACCTTATCCTTTGGACCAAAAGGAACCATATTTCTCAATCTCTTTAATGCCTCCCCCATCTGGGATTCTGTAAAGGGCCCTTCCTGGGAATAATCGCGATATCTTCTTTCCATCGCAACCTTTACAGCTGACTTATTTCTTGATATCCCTCCTACCCGCATTCCACCCGGATGATAACCAGAATGCCCCACAGGAGAGGTGCCTCCTGTTCCAATCCACTTGCTTCCACCATGGTGTGCTTCCTTCTGTTCTCTTAAACGGTCAAGGAAGTATTGAATCAATTCTTCAGGAGTAAGTTTAGAAATATCTTCCTCTTTCATACCGAGAAGATCGGCTAATTCCTTTGGATTTTTCAACCACTCCTCAAGCATGGATCGGACAATCTCGGAGATTTCTATTTCGTTAGGTTCCTTTAATTCGACCCCCTGGAAGTAGTGGGCAAATACCTGGTCGTAGAGATCAAAATATCTCTCACTCTTGACAAGGATCGAACGAGCTCCTGTATATAGATCATCCACTGAATTGATCAATCCCATGCTAAGGGCCTTTTGAAGCCTCAAAAAGGATGTGGGAGAAACAGGAATCCCCACTTTTTTAAGTAAGTAGAAGAAATCAACAAACATAATTTACCAAATAAAATACTTTAATTATTCTGCAATCCGCATTTTGAAATCCGAAACTTCTTAATCAAACCCGAAATCTCGAAACTGCATTTTGAGCAACGAAGTAGTCAGGACTCTTTTTAAAGAGAACACCCAGGTACGGAACTTCCCCTTTTATCAAATCCTTTACCCTGAAATCAGGATCAGATCTTAATGCCCTTATCCAATTAATAAGCTCTCTTGTTGCTGGTTTCTTCTCAATCCCTTTTATCTCCCTGAGACGATAAAATGTCCTTACCGCGCTATCAAGAAGCTCCTTATCTATATCAGGGAAATGTACATAAACAATCTTTCGCATCATCTCAGGTTCAGGAAATGCGATGTGGTGGAAATTGCAACGCCCCAGAAAAGGATCGGAGAGGTCTTTTTTTGCATTGGATGTTATTATAATGATAGGCCTGTGTTTCGCCCTTATCGTCTTATCAATCTCAATGATATCAAATTCCATCTGATCCAGTACATCTAACATATCGTCTTGGAAATCAGTATCTGCCTTATCAATCTCGTCAATTAGCAGAACGACCCTTTCTTCGGAGACAAAAGCCTGTCCGATCTTTCCCATCTTAATATACTCTTCAATATTGCTCACATCCCTCTTTGAATCTCCAAATCGGGAATCATTCAGTCGGGTTAATGTATCGTATTGATAGAGGGCATCGATTAGCTTCATGCTTGATTTAACATTTAAAACGATCAGTTTCATTCCAAGTGCCTCTGCAATTGCGTGGGCAAGCATGGTCTTCCCTGTTCCTGGTTCTCCTTTGAGGAGGAGGGGCATCTCCAGTGCAATGGAGATGTTGACAATTTTGGCAAGCTCATCATCAAGCACATATTTTGAGGCACCAGAAAATTTCTTTGTCTGAATCACATCGTTCATCTTTATACCCCTTTAGAATCTTATGAATTTAATAAAAAATAATAACCAGTTTATCATCATGTTTCAATATCTGAGATATTATTATCAATCGAATTTTGGTCTTAAAATTGTCTTTTTTAGAGACAAAAATTGTCAAATTTAAAATTTTTTAATATTAAATTCATCAGAAAATCAAATAAAATCAATATATTAACAATTTTTTATCGTTCTGGCATTATTGTTGCAAGTTTAATTCAGCATCTTTGGGAATTTTATTGGAGAAGATATGTCAATTACCTCTTCATTATTTTCAGAAAATGGTTTTCCATTAATTTCGAATGGGATAAGTAGCATGGTCATCAGTGATGAGGCTGTGCAAAGCTTAAGTTGTTTAATGTGTTATGGTAGAAGAAATATACAGGAGCTCGTAGCAAGAAGTAATGACATTGATGTTACACTGGCATATCTTCGTTTTGAACTAAATTTCGAAATACTAAATATTATGTCATATAAAACAAAAGATTCTATTAACTTTGAAAAGAAAAGGGGCTTCATTTTTGATTTAAGGCTTAACAATACACAGTGAGAGAATCAAATCGAAAGAAATTTATTGAGAGGATAGGATTATGGATTCAGATTATTTTATTGAAAGAAGAAAATCTCCAAGGTTATTAGCAGATCTACCTCTTGAATATAGGTTGATTAATTCCCCTGGTGCACAGGGAGGGCTTGTCGTCAACGTAAGTGAGGGAGGTCTGCTCATTCGTTCCATCAAAGAGATGGCTGTGGGAACACTGTTGAATATCATTGTTTTATTTCCCAAGGGATTTCAACTGGCAAACTTCAAAGTCCTGGGGCAGATTGTTAGAAAGGACCTATATTTTGGAGAAGACTGGGAAGGGTTTGAATACGGATTAAAATTCATTCAGGTAATGGATGAAGACCATCAGAAACTGAAGCAAGTTATTGATAGTAAATTTACACTTGCCAAAACCTCCTGATTTCTGGATAAAGAATGAGATGACCTGATTTTTTGCCTTTTAAAATACTCCGTCATTTTATCTGCAGAGATTTGTAAAAATTGTAGTATTTTCATCTATTCACAGATAAAAGTCATTCCTTTAATTTACCATCCTTAATATAACTTTTTGTTAATTGGCAAGGATTTTGTTGACAAATAACCACATTAAAGGATAAAAATCTAAAATGACGCTCATGAAAGGCAGAGAGATTGGAAAGGATTTTTTCTATGGTTATATAATAGTAACTGTCTCCTTCATTATTATGTTTATATTCTGGGCTGCATTTTACGCATTTGGTGTCTTTTTCAAACCAGTCTTAAAAGAGTTTAATTGGACAAGGGCTATGACTGCAGGGGCATTTTCCCTCTGCTCAATTGTTCAGGGATTGCTAAGTATTGCTATGGGTGAACTTACTGATAGGTTCGGTCCTCGGTTGGTAATGACAATCTGTGGTTTATTTTTAGGTTTGGGTTATATCCTGATGTCACAAGTGAGTGCTATATGGCATTTATATCTCTTCTATGGTGTAATAGTAGGGGTTGGAATGGGAGGTTCCTTCGTTCCCTTGTCATCAACCATAGCCAGATGGTTTGTAGAGAGAAGAAGTATGATGACAGGAATTGTCCTCTCGGGAACAGGTATAGGGGCATTAATCGGGCCACCAGTAGTAAGTAGACTCATCCTTGGCTATGGATGGCGTCTATCATATATTTTAATGGGTAGCACCATTGTGTTGCTTTCCACTCTTTGCGCCCAGCTTTTGAAACCTGAAACCTATAAGATGGAAAAGAATGATGAATATGATAAAAAGGGGAAAGATGGGCAAAAAATGTATATCAAAGGGCTATCCCTGAGAGAGGCTGCTTATACAATGGATTTCTGGATTTTACTTAGTATGATTTTAAGTCTGGGATTTTGTGTTTTTGCTATCATGGTACATATTGTACCCCATGCTATGGAAATTGGAATCTCAACCATAAGTGCTGCAAATATCTTGGCTGTTATTGGAGGTGCAAGCGTTTTTGGTAAGGTATTGCTTGGCAGGATGGCTGATAGAATTGGAAGCAAGCAGACTTTCATTATTGGTTTTACACTGATGACAGGGGCTTTGTTGGGCTTCCTCTCTGTTAAATTGGAATCGATACTCTATTTTTTCGCTGCTTTATTCGGGTTTGCATTTGGTGGTTGTGTTTCAGTAGAATCACCAATAGTTGCGGAGCTATTTGGACTAATATCGCATGGTTTGATCCTCGGAGTCATCGCCTTTAGCTTCCTACTGGGAGGAGCTCTCGGCCCGTTTATCCTTGGCTATATATTTGATCTAACTGGTAGCTATAAATGGGGATTCTTATTCTGTGTAGTAATAAGTTTTTTGGGTCTTATACTTACCTCGACTTTAAAAAGAAAGGCAACTCCCTTCCATCCTGTTAACTGAAATATGAGTTCATTTACTGAAGGCAATGCGAAACTGCTTAAAAAAATTCAGGAGTAGGTTAATTATCACGATTTCATCGAACCTTACCTCTTGCAAGTGATGCAAATATTCCACCGAAGCAGAGTCCGGCAAAGATGACGAATGCCCTCTTTAAACTGATCAGAAAGAAAGGATAATATTGAGGTGTGATCTGGACTCTCCCTATATATATGGCGAATGTAAGCATTGTGATACCCATGCTGAGCATCTGACCGATCAGACGCATTGTTCCAACCGTTGCCGAAGCCACTCCATATAATCTCCTTTCAACAGAACTCATAACTGCATTTGTGTTAGGAGAGGAGAAAAGGGCAAGTCCAAAACCAAGGATAATTAAATTGATTACAACAAATTCCAGGGCTGTTTTTTCGTTCAAAAAGGTAAATAGTGAAAGGCTTATAAAGGTAAATGCCATACCGGCTGAGGCTACTATTCTCGGCTCGATCCTATCGGAGAGCCTCCCTGCAAATGGTGAAAAGATAGCCATCATAACGGGTTGTGATGCAAGAATAAAGCCTGCATTTTGGGGGCTGAGCCCTTTTACATACTGTAGGTAAAGGCTTAAAAGCAAACTTACTGCAAAGGTTGCACTGTAATGGATCAATGCGGCAAGATTTGAGAATGCAAAGATCGTATTATTCCTGAAAAGATTTATATCCAGAACAGGGTTTTCCGACTTTATTTCCCATCCAGCGAATGACAAAAGCATAAAAGCACCTATTACCACTAACCATAAGCCTGACATCGCAGGTAGCAGAGAAAAGCCATACATAATTGAACCGAGGGAAAGGCTATAAATTATCGAACCGATAAAATCGAACTTTTCTCCCTTTGCCTCGGCCCATTCTCCACTCAGTTTCCAGAAAACAAAGGTGATTATTATTAAACCAAGAGGGACATTTGTAAGGAAGATGCTCCTCCATCCAAAATGCTCTGTTAGAAATCCTCCTACGAAAGGACCGAGGGATAGTCCTAAGTAAACTGCGGCAACATTAATTCCCAGGGCCTTGCCCCTCTCTCCTGCGGGAAAGACTGATGTCAGAATCGCCACACCTGTTCCGAATATCATCGCACTTCCGAGTCCCTGTAAAATTCGAAAGCAAATAAGCATAATAGCAGATTTTGATATTCCAGAAAGAAAGGACGAAAGAGTATAAATCAATATTCCATATGAAAAAATCTTTTTTCTCCCGTGCATATCTGCTATCTTTCCAAAAGGGACGAGAAACATTGCCGCAGAAAGAAGATATGAAGTGGCCACCCAGCTTAGCAGAACCGCATCCATCAAAAATTCATTCCCAATTGAAGGAAGGGCAATATTTACTGAGGAACCCATGAAGGGTGTGAGGAAGGAAGCAAGCGTAGCAACTAATAGAGCAGTTCTCTTATTTACAATATCATTCGCCTTATCCATACCTAATCCTCCATTATAGATTAATAGGCGGACTCATGATTTTTGGCAACTTAGAATAACCGAAGCACCTTTTTTCATAAAAATTGGTGTCACCCATTTAAAAGGCACCTGAACATACCACGTATTTTGTGGTATACCTGGGAGAAGAGACAAATCTTAACCCAAGGAGGTGCCTTATGAGGATATTATATGCAGGTTTTGATCTTCATGGCAACAGTAATTATTTAGGGAGCATTCGGATAACAAGCATGGTGCCTTTTGTTTTGCAAAGATGTTGCGCGGTAAACTCAAAGAAACTATGGCAAAGGGAAAGAAGTTGGTGACTACATATGGGCTTTTTTGTAAGAAACAAATTCAGATACGAGGGAGAGGGGAAGATACTTTTCTTACACAACAGGAATACTTTTTTCTCCTGACAGGTGCGTGACACCTTTTCCACCTTTTCTCCGTTTCTTGATTATTAAAGAGAAATTCTTTATAATCTTACCAGTAAGAAAGGAGGTTTTAGATGCCAATCCTTGCAACAACTCGAATGTCCTCAAAGGGACAAATCGTTATACCTGAGGAGATACGTGATCGGCTTGGCCTCCAATCTGGAACTCAATTTGTTGTCGTTGGTGATCGAGACGTGGTAATTCTTAAAGTAGTCTCAGCACCTTCGATGAAAGAGTTTGATAATTTAATTGCACAGGCAAGACAACAAGCTCGCAAATCAGGATTGAAGAGATCAGAAGTTGATGCCGCCGTCTCTAAGGTTCGGGGCCGTAGATGAGAATTGTCTTGGATACCAATGTTTTCATCTCTGGGATATTCTTCAGCGGTCCTCCATTTGAGATTCTAAAAGCGTGGCGTGATGGTAGAGTTCAACTTCTTGTGTCTCCAGCCATTTTGGATGAATACCAACGCGTTGGGAACGAGTTAGCTTTACGATTTCACGATGTTGATGTGAGACCATTTTTGGATTTATTAACCATCCAAGCCGAAATTGTGCTTGCCCCTGTTCTCCCTTCAGTAATACATGATGATCCTTCTGACGATAAATTTCTTGAAGCAGCTATTGCAGGGAAAGCTTCCTATATTATTAGTGGAGATAAACATTTACTAAAGCTATCCGTATTCCAAGGAATTCAGATCTTGAAACCGAGAGATTTCGTGCAAAGATATTTGAGAAGCAAAGCGAAATGAAAGTGGATGTCCGTATCGAAAGGGGAGAAAAACCACACTATATCAAAAGAGATTACCCTTTTAGATACGATGGATGGAGATAAGAGATTTTTTCTTACAACAGGAATACTTTTTTCTCCTGACAGGTGCCTTTTAATGGGTGACCCAGTTTTAGTTTCCTTCTGCGATTAGAGGCCTCTGTGCAAGATCTCAATAATTAAGTCTGACCCCATTTCCCCTGACCCCATTTCCGGGGCTTAATGGTGTAGAAGGGTTCACCCTATATACTATTCAAATCTCTTTCCTTCCATAAGCAAAGCGGTAATTGTCCCTCTCCCGTCTTTTCGAAGGGCAACCTCCATGATGACTTTTCTTGCCTCCC
>JBBITW010000140.1:0-9683 GCA_037440525.1 Deltaproteobacteria bacterium | reverse complement strand
AATTTTAAGATAGAAGATAATAAAATCTCATGGATAACTGATACAAAATTTTTCCCTGAGCTTCCAGATCTCTATAGGGGAGAAATACTTATCATTCATGTGGTAAGACTTAAACCCATAGGGGATGAGCCGATTGATCATCTTTCACTTGAGGATACAAAGAGAATTATTAGACAAACAAGACCAAAATTGACAATCTTAACCCATTTTGGGATGACAATGATTCGGGCAAAGCCCTGGGTTTTGGCTGAAGAACTTGGAAATGAATTAGGATTAAAAGTGATTGCAGCAAGTGATGGAATGAAAATTGATTTAAAGGAGGTATGATTATGGGAAGATGGATTATGGAAGAGATGAGCCCAAACCCCCGAATCCTTATGGGACCCGGACCGAGTAATGTGAACTACAGGGTTTATAGGGCAATGGCCACACCTGTTGTTGGTTACCTCGACCCACAGCTATTAAAATGTATGGATGAAATAAGCGAAATGCTGAGGGGCCTTTTCCAGACAAAGAACCGGGTAACACTTGCTATCTCCGCCACAGGAAGCTCAGGTATGGAGGCATCGTTCGTAAATTTCGTAGAACCTAACGATAAGGTGATCATAGGTGTTAGTGGTTTCTTTTCGGAGAGGATGACAGAGGTTGCAGAGAGATGTGGTGCAAAGGTTATACGTGTTTCTCAGGAGTGGGGGAGGATGATAGAGCCTGAGAGGATGATAAAGGCCATAAAAGAAAATCCAGATGCAAAGATATGTGCCCTTGTTCATGCTGAAACATCAACTGGGGTTAGACAGCCTCTTGAAGAGATAGGGGCCTATTGTAAAAAGGGAGATACACTTCTTCTGGTTGATGCAGTAACATCCCTGGGGGCCTCTGAAGTAAAAGTTGACGACTGGGGAATAGATATCTGCTATAGCTGTACTCAAAAGGGAATAAGTGTTCCTCCAGGGCTTTCGCCCATTACTGTTAGCCCTAAGGCAATGGATATATTATATTCTCGAAAGACAAAGGTTCAGAGCTTCTATCTCGATCTGATGAAACTTGAGAAGTACTGGGGAGATGAGAGGGTTTATCACCATACCGCTCCTGCTTCAATGTTTTATGCCTTAAGAGAGGGTTTGAGGATAATTTTTGAAGAGGGACTTGAAGAGAGATTCCACCGACATCAAGAACTTGGCGATCGATTAAAGATGGAACTCGAAGGTCTCGGCTTTAAGTTATTTGCCCAGGAAGGTTACCGTTTATCCATGCTGACATCGGTTATTCTCCCTGATGGACTGGATGATGCATCTACAAGAAAGAAGCTCCTTGACGGATACAATCTTGAAGTTGGAGGAGGGCTTGGTCATCTTAAAGGAAAGATATGGAGGATCGGTCTCATGGGGGAGACATGTAAGCTTCAAAATATCCATTATCTGATTGGTGCACTAAAGGAGATTCTATAAATTGAAAAGCGACAGCATGAGCTTCAATTCTGTAACCCATGAGGATCTGGAATTTTTAAAAGCTCTTGTTGGGGAGGATAGGGTTTCAACAGGACAATCAAACTTAGAGCTTCACTCCTTCGATGAGGCATACCATAAAGGATACCTTCCAGAGGTAGTAGTCTGGCCTAAAAAGACCGAAGAGGTAAGCAGAATCCTGAAGATGGCAAACGAGAGATTAATCCCAGTCACACCCTGGGGTGCTGGAACGAGTCTCGAAGGAAACCCTCTACCTGTATATAAAGGAATTGTCCTGGATTTTCAGCTAATGGATAAGATACTTGAAATACGTCCAGAATCATTTCAGGTTGATGTCCAGCCAGGAGTGAAATATCAGGATATGAATAAGGAATTGAGCAGATACGGGCTCTTTTTTGCTCCTGATCCAGGGGCAAATGCAACAGTGGGAGGAATGATTGCAAATAATGCCAGCGGAGTAAGGACAGTAAAGTATGGGGCCACAAAGGATAATGTATTAAGAATTGAAGTTGTACTTCCAAATGGTGACGTAATCAGGGCAGGGACTCTTGCCCATAAGAGTTCTTCTGGATATGATCTGGTTCATCTTTTTGTTGGCTCTGAAGGGACATTGGGAATTATAACAGAGGCGACCCTAAAATTGGTTGGCATACTCGAAAATTATAGTGCAGGGATTGTAAATTTTCTATCCGTTGAAGATGCTACAAACTCGGTCTATGAGATCATTGGTTCAGGATTGGGGCCATCGGCATTGGAATTGCTTGATAAGGAGCCTGTCTCGGTGATAAATCAGGAAGGGCATCTCAATCTGAAGGAGACTCCCACACTATTTATCGAATTTACAGGGGCCTCGGAGGAGAGTTTAAAAAAGGACATAGAGCATTCAAAGGAGATATGCAATAGTAATAATTCCATAGGCTTTGAAACAGCTATAGGACGTGAAGCAAGAAATAGATTATGGGAGGCACGCCATCAGGTTCATGAGTTTATCAGAAGAAACAATCCTGGCCTTTCATTGCTTGTTGTGGATGTTGCCATACCAATATCGAAATATCCTCAAATGGTAAAATTTGTTGAGGATACGATAAAGAGGTTTGATATAAAAGGTTATATTTTCGGGCATGCAGGAGATGGAAATCTCCATCTTGTGATAGCAGGTGATATGGATAATCCAGATTTTATAGAGCGAAGGGACAGGGCTAATGAAGAGATAGTATTGCATGCTATATCCATTGGTGGAACAGCAACAGGGGAACATGGTGTTGGTATCGGTAAAAGGAGATTCATGGTTAAGGAGCATGGTGAGAGTTTAAAGCTGATGAAAAAGATTAAACAACTCATCGATCCAAACGGAATCCTTAATCCTGGAAAGATCTTTCCATAACAATGCCTGTAAGTATATCAATCCTGAATCGCTGTTAGAGGAAATTAATTTTTAATTCATTGCCTGATATAAGAAAAAACGGGGATTAATGGATAAAGAACAGATAATTGAAGAGCTGTTTGGAATAGTGGGTAAAGAGAATATCTTATCCTCTGAGAGAGACATATTGCTTTATGGATACGATGCCTCACTATTTAAAGGTAAGCCTGACCTTATAATTCTTCCAGGTTCTACAGAGGAGGTATCCCTAATAATGAAATATGCTTACTCAAAAGGGATTCCTGTGATTCCAAGAGGCTCAGGAACAAACTTAAGCGGAGGAACCGTTCCAACAAAAGGGGGAATCATCCTCCACCTCTCGAGGATGAATAGAATTTTGGAGATAGATATAGAGAACCAGAGGGCAGTGGTAGAACCAGGTCTATTTACACTCGCATTAAAGAACAGATTGGCACCCTATGGATATGTCTATCAACCCGATCCTGCGAGTGAGAAGGTCTCAACTCTTGGAGGAAATTTTGGAGAGAATTCAGGTGGGCCTCACTGTCTGAAATACGGGGTAACATCAAATCATATTCTGGGTGCAGAGGTTGTGCTTTCTGATGGGGAGGTAATATGGATTGGAGGCAAGGCTCTTGATAACCCTGGCTATGATCTGATTGGCCTCCTTGTTGGATCAGAGGGAACCCTCTGCATCGCCACAAAGTTGATTCTCCGAATTATGCCAAGGCCTGAAACTGTAAAGACGATGCTTGCTATTTATAATTCTCTGGAGGATGCAAGTAAAACAGTATCTTCGATTATTGCTCATGGAATCATTCCCACAACACTTGAGATGCTGGATAAGCTTACTATAAAAGCTGTTGAGGAATCGATCCATGCTGGTTTTCCAATCGATGCCGAGGCTGTTCTCCTTATCGAAATTGACGGACTAAAGGATGGTATGGAGAGGATTGAAGACGAGATTATGGAGCTATGCTTTAAGAATAGGGCACGGGATGTGAAATCAGCAAGGACAGAATCCGAAAGGGCAAAGCTCTGGGCAGGTAGAAAGGGGGCATTTGGTGCTATTGCAAGGCTTAGACCAAATTACCTTGTCTGTGATGGGACGGTTCCAAGAACAAAGCTTCCTGAGGTTTTGAGTAAGGTTATGGAGGTTGGGAATAAATATTCCCTTCCTATTGCAAATGTTTTTCATGCAGGGGATGGAAATCTTCACCCACTCATACTCTTCGATGAAAGGGATGAAGATGAGTTAAAAAGGGTTTATTTGGCGGGTCGTGAGATACTCAGGCTCTGTGCGGAAGCAGGTGGAACCATAAGCGGAGAGCATGGGATTGGAACTGAAAAGAGGGGAGAGATGCTCCTCGTATTCTCCCAAAAAGATATCTCCCTTATGAGAAAGATTAAAGATGCCTTTGATCCTAAGAATATCCTCAATCCAGGAAAGATTCTTCCAGAGGCCTGATATTCATTTCTTGAATAGGAATCTATAAATGCATAATACTAAAAACCTCTACTCAAGGTTAAAAGAAGTTGTAGGTGATTCCAATCTTGTCATAGATCTGGATCAACTCAAGATGAATTCAGTTGATGGTAAAAGGCCAAAGGCAATAGTCTTTCCATCCTCAATTGATGAAGTATCAAAGATAGTCTCATATGCCAATGATAATCATTTTGCAATAATACCAAAAGGAAGTGGGACTAAAATAGGGACAGGTGAAATTCCAAAGAAGGTTGATATAATTCTTTCAACAAATCGACTGAGTAGAATAATAGAGTTAGATCCTGATAACCTCACTGTTTCCTTTGAAAGTGGGGTGAAACTTGGAGAGATTCAAAAAGGACTTGCTGAGGCAGGAAGGGGATATTTCATACCTCTTGATCCACCATTTAAAGAAAAGGCTACAATGGGTGGTATTGTAGCAACAAATTCAAGTGGAGCCAGAAGATACCTCTATGGGACAGTAAGGGATTGGTTGATAGGGGCAAAGGCTGTCTTTCCAAATGGTGATATTGTCTCATCAGGAGGAAAGACGGTGAAGAATGTCTCTGGATACGATTTACACAAACTTTTAATAGGCTCTTTTGGTTCGCTGGGAATAATCTGTGAGATGACTTTTAAGATAATCCCGCTTCCTGATAATCATGCAAGTATCTTAATCTTTTTTAGAAATTTGAATGATTTGGATCGATTTTCCTATGAGATAATCCACTCGCATTACCTTCCATCATCAATTGAAATTCTAAACCTTATGGCTTTAAAAAATATTGGGCATTCAATGCTATTGCCAGAAGGAGGGAACTATCTTTTGGCCATTGGTCTGGAAGGTATTTCAGAGTCCGTCAATCGTCAGCTTAGTGAGATGGTTGATTTTGCAAAGAATAATGGTTCTGTTGATGTCATAACGCTTCACCAAAAAGATTATCGAACATTATGGAGTGAAAAGGGAGACTTTTATGAGGATTTAAGGGAGAAGCCTCTGGATTTCTTTCTATTAAAATCGAACCTCTTGCCATCAAAATGTATCAAGGTAATGGGAGCTTATGAGGAGATTTCGAAGGAGTCAGGAATAAACTGCTCATTGATATGTCATCCTGGAAGTGGAATCATTTATTCTTTTGGTTATCTCAATAAAATGGCTCGGGTAAAAAGGGAAGCCTTTTTTACAATGGTCAGGAGATTTACTTCTGAAGTCTTAAAATATGAAGGAAACTTGGTGGTTCAATCTTCCCCCCTGTCGATAAAAAGGAAGATCAGTGTATGGGGTGAATTAAGAGATGACTATATGGTGATGAGTCGTTTAAAAAAAGAGATAGATCCCAATGGGGTATTATCTCCTGGTAGATTTATTGGCGGGATTTGATAAGAAGTTTTAAATGATAAGAATGCTCTGAAAAAGTCCTGAATTGACTGGGGAGGTAGGGTTCCAAACCCTTCGAATGCGGACATTAAGAAGTTAAATTGTTTACAATCGCTTTAGAGAAAATCAAGCATTTTCAGGGTATTAATCAATGGTGCCATATTATTATCGGTATCCGCTCGAAGGTTTTTCACCCCATCTCCCCAGTCTATAAGAATAGTTTTTAATACTTTTTCAGAGCTTTCGATAAAAAATTTTCAATCAATGGGATAATTTGTGGATAAAGAGATATTAAAAACTCAGTTATACGATGAGATGGCTAAGTGTAATCGATGCGGCTTCTGTTTATCGGTCTGTCCCATTTATACGATTAAAGGGAGGGAGTGGGCAAGCCCGAGGGGGAAAAATTATCTCTTGAGGGCAGTTATGGAAGAGAAGATAGATTGGAGCCATGAAATTGAAGAAAGTCTTTTTCGCTGTACGGGTTGCAGGCTATGTACACAGGCCTGTTTCCCTTCTGTTGAAACGAATCAAGGTATCCTGAAGGGGAGACAATTCTTAACTTATAGGGGTCTTTATCCCAAAGAACTGAAAAGACTTTCTGAGTCTTTAGAAGAAAGATTTAACATCACAGGTGAGCCCAATGAAAATCGTGCTATCTGGATGGGTGCCCTAAAAGATTATCATGATTTGACATCCAATAGAAAGGGTATCGAATTGGTCTATTTTATTGGATGTGTTTCAAGCCTATTTCCTTCTGTTTACAGAATTCCCCAGAGTTTTGTTCAAATACTAATCAAAGCAGGAGTAGATTTTACGATCTTAGGAGGGGAGGAATGGTGCTGTGGATTCCCTTTAATCCAGGCAGGAATGGAGGAGAGGTTAAAGAAATTTATGGAGCATAATATAGAGCAGGTAATAAAAAAAGGGGCAGAGAAAGTAATATTCTCATGTCCCTCATGTTATCGCACATGGAAGGAAAGGTATGATACAGGGCTTGAACTTCTCCATTCCGTTCAGTTCGTAGAGCAATTGATCAATGATGGAAGGATTAAATTTAAGAAGGATTTAAACAGAAGGGTAACTTACCACGATCCCTGCGATTTGGGTAGAAAATCAAATATTTATGATCCACCAAGAAATATTTTGCATAGGATTTCGGGTCTCGAGCTTGTTGAAATGGAGAATACTCGTCAGTTATCCAATTGCTGTGGTGGGGGTGGTGATCTTGAGATTATTGATCCAGAGCTCTCAGCTTCAATTTCACGATTAAAGATTGAAGAGATACAGAGAACAGGGGCTTCGGAGGTTATTACCTCATGCCAGCAATGCATAAGGACAATCTCAGGTTATGCGAAGAAGAATAGGATAATGATAAAAGTAAGAGATATTATGGAGATTGTTCTCGAGGCAGTGGAATAAAATGATTTCATAAATTCTAAGGTATTATCATGGACACTTAGTTTCACATGAAGCATGAAGATATTTGGGTTAAGGCAAAGGTTAGGAGGCCGGTTCAGGCAATTCATTTATTCTTCCAATCGGGCAATCAGTCGTTTCAATTCCTCTTCCACTTCTTTTTCAGGCCTCTTGAGGGGAGGCCTCGGGTCACCACCAAAGAAACCCTTTAAATCCATTGCCATCTTTAAACCACCAATTCCATATTTTGTCGTTACAGCTTTAGCCAGAGGGGTCAAACGATTTTGTAATAAACTCGCCTCCTTCATTTTCCCTCTATTAAATAGGTATTGAATCTGAATACATTTTTCAGGAACCAGATTTGCAACAGCTAAGATTCCTCCTGCAGATCCAACACAAAGTGCTGGAAAGAATACAGGTGCTGAGCCAACAAAGACTGAGAAACCTTTCTTAGAGAGATGGATTATTTCAGAGAGTTGTCCTATATTGCCCGAACTATCCTTTATTCCGAGAATATTGGGATGTTCGGAGAGTTTTGCAATAAGTTCTGGTTCCATATTGATCCCGGTGTATTGAGGAACATTATAGAGTAGAATGCCCATAGTGGAGGATTCAGCAACTGATATAAAGTGGTCATAAAGAATCTTCGAATTCATCGATCCCTTAAAGTATGATGGTGTGACTATAAGTCCATAGTCTGCTCCCATGCGTGCTGCCTGATTTGTAAAGCGTATGGTCTCACGGGTGGATTCCATACCTGTTCCCACAATCATGATCTTAGAAGACGGGATGGATTCCCTTGAAGTTTCAATAACCCTTATTTTTTCTTTCTCATTCAGATAGACAGCCTCTCCATTCGATCCAAGAACAAGGTAGCCTGAAAGTTCAGTTCTATTCCATTTCTGAAAATTCTCCTTCAGTTTTTTCAGGGCGAGCTTTCCATCAATAAAGGGGGTTGTTATAGGAGGCATAACTCCACTGAGTTTCATCTCTATTCCTTTTTAAGCAATTTTATATTCATTCCACGATAACGACTTTGTCAAATTACCATAAACTTTCATTTTTAGATATTATCTAAATTGGGCGATTCCAGATTGTCATTGCGAGGTGAAGCCGAAGCCTTGTCCCGAGTGAAACGAGGGAACTATATTTGAGATTGCCACGTCGCTTCGCTCCTCGCAACGACTTCGTCGGATTGCCACGCAATGACTGATCCGCCTTTGTCGGAAAGGCTTTTAGTAAAAAATCGCTCAATTTAGGATATAAATTCTTTTATCTTTTGAATAAATCTGGGATACAATTCTTCTGCCTGGTTAATAAAGTTTCTGATCCTCCGCCATTTAATATCTAAATATTCATGAACTAAGATATTTCTTAGTGAAGCGAACTCAGAGAATTTTTCACCAAATGAGGGATCAATATATATGGTTCCAAATATTTTTAAAGTATCCTTGTATGTCTGAGGAATTTCTCTCTTTTCTGAAGCAAGGACAATCTTAGTAATATCCAGGGCACTCATAACTAAATTTTCAACCCATCTTTCAATAATCTTTCTCTTAAAACTATCCTGGATATAATCTTGATAGCCAAAGGCTTTAATCTGCTGCAATTCGCTAAATTCATTCTCCAAAAATCTCAAATATTCAAGAATCCTTGCCCTTTCTTCAGGAGGGAGAGATTTTACCTTTTGGCTGATCCTCCAGTAATCAGAAACAAAATCCCACCAATCAGTTGCCTCATAGCTTACCTTGCAGAGGAGATCAAGATATAGCCTGCGATCTCTTATTAATAAATGAATCCCTTTCCTTAAAATGTTGTAGACCAATGGAGGGCGAGCCCTGTTCAATACCACAAAGTCAACATCATCTGTCAATAAGAGGTCTATCAAATCTGACCAGATCCTTTTCTCGCCTGGATATTCTATTTCGGTCTCAGTTTCCATGTACTCTTTAGGTTTGAAATAGACTGCAATATCCCAGTCTGAAATCTCTCCTTCAGTCCTGTTTGCTCTTGAACCAAATAAGAATGCGAGGAGAAGCGTAGATTCATTCTGAAAATATTGTTTGAGATTCTCGATTTGATTTAAGGTTTTCTCCATATGGCGCTAATGATTTCCTTCTGGAGATAAAATATATCATAGAGTTTATTGCGTGTCAAAAAGGCTTAACCCAAGTTGAGGTGTTTTTATAAATAGCATTTAATTTTTAGTCATTGTGTGTATGACAAT
The DNA here is from genome assembly GCA_037440525.1 of Deltaproteobacteria bacterium. GTDB lineage: Bacteria > Desulfobacterota > BSN033 > BSN033 > UBA1163 > JBBITW01. The sequence goes on along the minus strand of JBBITW010000140.1, from coordinate 323 downwards.
CCGAAGAAGTCGTTGTGAGCCCGAATGGCGTGGCAATCTCATAGATTCCTCGCTTCGCTCGGAATGACAATTCAGCCATAGGCTGATCCGCTCAAAGCGAAAGAAAATCGTTCAATTTAGGTTTTAGTAAAAAATATGCTTCTGGCTACCATAATAACCCCATCTTTGCCTCCCCTTATTTTAAGAGGAGGTTTGTGGGTGTTAATTCAGGACTTTTCCAAAGCTCTCAAATAGAGGTCTCTGAAAAAGTATTTAAAACGAGTCTTATAAGACTGGGGAGGTGGGGTGGAAAAGCCTTCGAGCGGATACCTCTAATAGTTTAG
>JBBITW010000139.1:0-9743 GCA_037440525.1 Deltaproteobacteria bacterium | reverse complement strand
ATTTTTCTTCCAGTAATTTGGCCATCAGGGAAGAAAGGGCTATTGATATTCCAAGGAGAAAGATACCTATATGGAAATTCAATAGATCAGCAATCAGGCCTAAAAAAAATGGTGTTACCCCCATTCCAAATATTGTAGCGATTGAGAAGATGATCCCAATAGCCATCGAACGCTCAGGTAGGGTAGTCAATCTTGATATGGCTGAAAAGCTGGCAGGATAGTATGCAACAGGGAAGATAGCCTGGAGTATGAGGATGGCAAACACCAAAGGGAGGGCAGAGGCGAGGGAGAGAAGGATTGTACTGAGGCCTGTAAAGAGTAAACTCATTCCAATGATTCTTCGATATCCAAAATGATCTGTTAAATAACCGCTGAGAACAGAGAGAAAAACTCCTCCCACCCTTGAGATTCCAAATAGCGTATTTGCATAGCCAAATTCAATCCCCCTTTCTTTGATCAGATAGAGAGGTAAGATAGCATAAATTCCCATTGTAGAGCATGAGGCGAATATTGAGAGTAGGGCCAGAAGCCAAATATTCTTATTTTTAAAGAGATTGCGATAATTCCCCTTTTTTTGATGGTTTTCTCTTTTTGGCTCAACGGAGATCTTCCAGAAATATATTGGCAGAGAAAGGGAAGCAATCCCCAGTATTAAAAGGAGCCTCCTCCAGGGGAGGAAGTTCAGACCAAAGGCAACCAATATGGGAACCATAAAGATTGAGAAACTTCCAGCAGAATCATGAATTCCTATTGCCTTTCCCCAGTGTCTTAATTCATAGGTCTCAGTTATGATTGGAATGATAGCAGGTATATAACCTCCTGTAGAAATACCTATGAGAAAAAAGATTATATAGAAGGCAGTGTAACTCTCTGCCCATTGAATACCAATCAGGAGGAGGCCGATCCCCAAAAACCCGGCAAGAACTGTTCTTTTATGACCAAAAACTGAAACGAGTCGTCCTCCTAAGAAGAGAGAGAGACCAAAACCTATTGCAATGGAGGAGAAAAGTCCTCCAGCCTTACCATGGGAGATTGAGAGGGTTTCCTCTATCAATGGAAGAAGAGGTGAGATAGCTGTTCGGGTAGAAAAGTTTAAAAACCATAGACACCAGAAAACAAGAAGTGGAATTAATTTCACTATTTTATCCGCTTTAGAGCCGGAGGATCTTCTTTTGTGCTTCTTTTTTCCTTATATCTCTTTAATACATTTTCATTAAAAAGGGTATTCTTTAGACTTACTGCATTGATCATGCAATAGATGATAACTGCCTTCTCCCATTCCTTTGTTCCATCAAAACGCTCAATCCTCAATTGGTATTTCTCTCTTAGATGGGAGAGAGATGCTTCATCAAAAGTCAGGATCTGTTCGGCCAACCTTTCAAGTGCCTTTTCCATAGATACTCCGAATTAGAATCTTCTCCTCAGGGAGAAAACTTTGTAATTTGATGGGGGGCCTCAAAGGTCTGATGAAGGGCCCTCATGGCATCGTCCACCTGATCAGCCTGAATCAAGCATGAACAGCTTGATATAGAAGTGCTGATCGCTATTACATTAATTCCCGATATTCCAAGGGCATTGAGGATCATACCCGAAATCATTGGTCTCTCCCTAAAATGTGGACCAAAGACACTTATAATTGCAACATCAGTTTTATAAGATAAACCTTTAGCCTCGATCAAGGGTTTAATTCTATCCAATAATTCTAAGACTGATTCAAGGTTCTTCTGGTCGATACAGAATGTAAGATTTCCATTCCCTTCGATATCAAAGGTATGGACGATGAACTCAACATTTATACCTTTCTCCCCCAGTGTATGAAGGACAATATTTGGGGCATCAGGTCGGTGTGGGATTGAATATATGCTTACTGTGGCCAGACCTGTTGTAGCCATGATACCGCCTACTTTAACTTTTGCGTCATTCATTTTCAATTCCTCCAGCCTTTTTCAATACACCCAATAGAGGATAGTTTCCATTTTCTTTCAGTTAAAGGATGGAGACAGGGTCAACATCAATATCGAGATGGACTCCTTTTCCCTTTGTCTCTTCTAAGAATCGAATTTCAAGATCCCTTGCAAATTTATGAAGAATGCTGTGATTCTTACTCTTTGCCAGCATTTGCCATCGAAATTTTCCTCTTATCTTTGAAAATGGAGCCATGCTTGGCCCCAAGAGCTCAATACCCTTTTTATAATCATTCTCGAGAAGAGACCTTCCAATCCTTCCCATATGCTCTGCCATTGAGCTTGTTCTCTTTTCGCTATTTCCAACCAAACGAAAATTTATTAATCGAGAAAATGGAGGATAATCAAGGGACCTTCTGAATTTAATCTCTTCATTATAAAATCCTATAAAATCATGGTCCTTTGCCTTTGCGATGCTATAATGCTCGGGATTAAATGTCTGGATTATTACCTCTCCGGGTCTTTCTCCTCTACCAGCTCTGCCTGCTACCTGTGTTAAGAGTTGAAATGTCCTCTCGCTCGAACGGAAGTCAGGAAAGTGAAGGGATGTATCTGCTGATACAACCCCAACAAATGTTACATTTGGAAAGTCGTGTCCTTTAACGATCATCTGTGTTCCTATTAAAATCCCAATCTCTCCGGATTCAAGCCTTTTAAGAATTCTCTGGTGAGATCTCCTTTTGCGGGTTGTATCGCGGTCCATCCTCTCAATATGGGTATCGGGGAATAGAGACCTGATCTCCTCCTCGAGGCGCTCTGTTCCGATTCCCATGGCCTGTAGATGGTATCCCTTACAACTTGGACAATCCCCTGGTGGAAGGATTTGATAATCGCAATAGTGACACTTAAGGGATCTGTCGCGAAGATGAAAGGTGAGGGTGACACTGCAGTTCGGGCATTTAAATGTAAAACCACAATCCCGACAGAGAATAAAATTTGCAAATCCCCTGCGGTTAAGAAAGAGAAACCCCTGTTTCTTTTCTTCAATATTTTTCCGTAATAGGGCCTTCAATCTTTCTGAGAGTATACCCTTATCTTTTCTCATGTCAATAACCTCGATATGGGGCAGGGGTTTCCCCTCTATCCTTTCAGGGAGTCTTATGAGACGAAACTTCCCCTTCTCGGCATTATAAAAAGATTCTAATGAAGGGGTGGCAGATCCAAGAATGAGCGTGGCATCTGATTGCCTGGCACGAACCACTGCCAGATCCCTGGCATTATATTTGAGTTTTTCCTCCTGCTTATAGGACGAATCGTGCTCCTCATCCACAACAATAATCCCTATGTTTCTGAATGGTGCAAATATAGCGGAGCGGGCTCCAATGGCAATCTTTACTTCTCCCCTCCATATCTTTCTCCACTGATCGTAGCGCTCCCCCTGGGACATAGCGCTGTGAAGAAGGGAGAGATTCTTACCGAAGCGATCGTTAAATCGGGATAGGAGCTGTGATGTGAGGGAGATTTCAGGAACGAGGATAATTGCCTCCTTTCCCTGCCGAAGAACCTCCTCTATGGCTCTTAGATAGATTTCTGTTTTTCCACTTCCTGTAACACCATAAATGAGAAATGGGGAATATCTTTTTGAGTGAATCCCTTTAATGATCTCATCAAGGGCAATCTTTTGCTGTGGGGTAAGAGAAGGTTTTGGGTAGGGTATAAGTTCAGACTTAATTGAATGATTGCGAAAAATCTCCTCTTTGGAGATAGATATTAAACCTTTGGCTTTAAGTGATTGGACTGGATTTGAGAAATATTTAAACTTCCTTCTCAGTTCATGGTAAGAGATCGTTTTCCTTTCCTTTATCAAATTTAGAATCGCCCTCTCTCTTTTCGTTAAAGATTCGTTGGGCTCTATCCCTTTGAAGGAAATAACCTTTTCAAACCTTGGTTTAACCTCCTTCCCCTTTATCCCTGCCTTTATCTCAAGAAGCCCCTTCCTTTCCCAGGAGAGGATTTGAGACCTCGATACCTCTCTGTGAAATTTTCTCAAAATCCTGTTGAGGGATATCTTCCCTTGCCTTTCAATCTCCCTCAGGACCTTATCCTGGATGGGTTCTAAATCCCCGCTTCTCAACGAACTCAATCCTTCCCCAGTAATTTCTAAAATTGATTCGCTTTTTGGTTGAAGCCCTGGAGGGAGACCTGTCTTGATTACTTCACCTAAGGGATGAAGATAATATTCAGAGATCCAGCGATAGAATTGAAGCATCTGCTGATCAATAAGAGGGACCTCATCAAGGATTTCCTCAACATCTCGTAGCTTTTCTTTGATTTCTTCTGATGGGATATCGCAAAGATTTATTGAATAAGCAGTAACCTTTCTACCCTTGAAAGGAACAAGGAGCCTCATCCCAACCTGCAGAGAACCCATCATCCTTTCTGGTATATTATAGTAGAAGGTTTTCTGAACCGGAAGTGAAATAGCAACTTCAACGATTCTCTTCATCACTTCAAAAATATCTTCTTTAATGCAGTTTGTCAATTCTCCAATTTAGTGATAATATTTATACTGAAAGGAAGATATATGGGACTTACAGTTCTGGATGTCGAAGTAGGAAATCCATCAAATCCTGAAGTTACAATCAAGGTAGAATTCCTTATTGATTCAGGGGCAATATATTCTGTTGTCCCAACCCCGATTCTGGAGAAACTCGGTATTAAGCCATTGACGATACAGGAATTTCGTTTGGCAGATGGGACTAAGATTACCAGAAAAAAGGGTATTGCGCTTTTTAAATACGGAGATAGGGTTGGAGGAGCTGATGTCATTTTCGGTGAGGAGAATGACGCTATATTCCTCGGGGCATTCACCCTCGAAGCCCTCGGGTTAACAATCGACCCATTAAAAAGGGAACTTAAACCATTGCCAATGATTCTTGCTTATTTGTTATAATTATGAGATCCAAAAATCTTATTATTACTCGGAGCAACTAAATCTTTACAATTATCCCCCTCTCCCAAATGCTTGGGGAGAGGGTTAGGGTGAGGGGTTCGATATCTTGATTCTGATAAAATATCTTAGATGGATTATTTAAGGAGATTCATATGATTAAGCCATGGTCAAATATTCGTTCTCAATACGAGAAATCTTTTCGGGTTTTTTCTATACGCACAGATACGGCAATCTCACCTCGAACCTCTATGGAACACGATTTTTACATAATTGAATCAAACGATTGGGTGAATATAGTTCCCATTACATCTGATAATCAGGTTGTGATGGTCAGGCAATTCAGACATGGTTCAAAAAAGGTGACGATTGAGATCCCTGGAGGACTCCTTGATGATGGAGATACTCCTCTGGAGGCTGCTAAAAGAGAATTGCTCGAGGAGACAGGATACCAATCAGATGATTGGACAGAGATTGGTGTTGTAAGTCCAAATCCAGCAATATTCAGCAATCGCTGTTATACATTTCTTGCAAGAAATGTTAAGAAGATCCGCGAACCCATACCTGATCAGACAGAAGATATTGAGGTCGTTCTAAAACCCTTGAAAGAGATTCCCCAGATGTTTCTCACCGGAGAGATAGATCATGCCCTTGTAATAACTGCCTTTTTCTGGTACTTTCTTCATGAAAAAGATCCTGATCAAGAGGAGATCCTATTCAGATGATAAAAAATATGGATTATCTTTAAAAAAGTTGCTAAGATGATGGGGGTTCAAGGGTTCAAGGATTAAAGGGGAATGCTTAAGAAGCTTCTCTCATTTCGAGAAGTGAAGCCACAATGGACAATAGACGAGGTTAAAGTGAAAATGGAGAAGAGAGAATTTGATGTTATTGGAAAACCCATCCCAAGGATTGATGGGAAATTGAAGGTTACAGGGACTGCAACCTTTGCCGATGATATTACTCTTCATGGGATGCTCCATGGAAAGCTCCTCAGAAGCCCATATGCCCATGCAAGGATTCTTAATATCGATACGAGTCGGGCAGTAAAACTCCCTGGAGTCAAGGCAGTGATAACAGGGAAGGATTTTCCCGGAATAGTCGTGGGATTTATGAAACAATTTGCCGACCGACCACCGATTGCCATTGATAAGGTTCGCCACTATGGAGAGACAGTAGCCGCTGTAGCAGCCGTAGATGAAGATACAGCAGAGGAGGCAATTGACCTTATTGAAGTGGATTATGAAGAGTTAACTCCTGTCCTTAACTGGGAAGAGGCTTTAAGAGAAGATGCTCCCCTTGTTCATGAACATATAAAGCAGAATATCGGAACTTCATGCCACTTCGAGTATGGAGATGTAGAGGAGGCGTTTAAAAAATGTGACTATATTCGGGAGGAGAAGTTTGTTACTCAGAGGGTTACTATAGGCTTCATGGAACCTCATGTGGCCATAGCCAGTGTGGATGGCTCGGGCCGAATCCTTTTTCAGGGCTCAAAACAGAGTCCCTATATAACCTGGCGCCATTTAGCCTGGGGCTTGGGTATCCCACTGGATAAAATAAGAATCATCAATCCTTATGTGGGTGGGGCCTTTTCGGGAAAACACGAGGCCTTTGACCTCGATTTCTGTGCTGTTAGACTTGCGCAGAAGACCGGCCGACCTGTAAAGATTGTAGTGACACAGGATGAGGTAATAGGTACATACCGTCAAAGGCATGAGAAGCATGTATGGCTGAAGATGGGAATGAATAGGGATGGAACTATTGTCGCTACTGATTGTCGTTATATTGCAGATGGTGGTGCATACCTTAGCGTCTCTCCTTTAAATCTATATCTATTTGGTCTTTTTAATGCCCTACCATTTAGAGTACAGAATGTTAGATACGATGCCAAGAGGGTCTATACAAATCTTCCTGTCTGTGGTGCAGTGCGAGGACAATCCCAGGTGATTGCAGGCTATATATTTAGTTCGATGGTCTCTATGATGGCGGTTGATCTGGGCTTAGACCCTGTGGAGGTCATGCTTAAAAATATTGTTAAGGAAGGGGAAACCCTCCCAAGTGGATCGAGGGTAAATAGCATTGGACTTGAAAGGGCGATTAGAAAGGTTGCCTCAGAGATTGGTTGGAAGGAGAAAAGGATAAAAAGGGTTCCTTTCAGGGGGCTTGGTTTTGCCTGTGGTGCTCAAATCTCTGGAACACGCATGGGAGGACATTTTGCATCATCGGCTATCATAAAAATCTCAGAAGACGGAACGGTTAACCTTATTCACGGTGGGACAGAACTCGGTCAGGGATGCGATACTGTCTTTTCGCAGATGGTAGCAGAGGTCTTGGGTCTTAGGATGGAGGATATCCATATAGAAATGGAGGATAGCCACGATACGGTTCTTGACTCGGGAATGTTTGGTGACCGATGTACTGTATGGAGTGGGAAAGCAGTGGTTTCGGCTTCGGAGGATGCAAAGAGAAAGCTTGCAAAGATTGCCGCAGAGCTCTTAGGAGCTAAAGAGGAGGATCTTGTCTTTAGAAATCGTGAGGTATACGATAAAAATAATCCTAAGAAGAAGATACCATTTCTAACATTGGTCCGGCATGCCCAGTATGGATTGGGGCAACCGATTTATGGCTATGGGAGCTGGGGTTTCCCCGGTTCTGAGATAGCTGATTTTACCCGGGGACATGCTGAACATTTTACTCCATCCTTTAGCTTTGTTGCTCAAGCCGTTGAGCTGGAGGTTGACCCCGAGACTGGAAAGGTAAAACTACTAAATGTGGTAGCTGCAGATGATTGTGGCCAGCCCATTAACCCACTACTGGTTGAAGGCCAGATGGATGGAGGTTCTGCCCATATGATCGGGCAGGCCCTATTTGAGCAAAGCTTATATGATGAGAAGGGAATGGCACTTAACTCTTCTTTAAGGGATTATAAGATTCCTACAGCTATGGATGTCCCTAAATTTGTAAACTTCCATGTTGAAACTTATGATCCCCTCGGACCCTTTGGAGCAAAAGGGGCAGGGGAGACATGCACAACTGCCATTATGTCTGCAATAAGGAATGCAATTGAGGATGGATCGGGTGTGAGATTAACAAGCCCTCCATTTACACCCGAAAAGATTCTAAGGGCCATAAAAGAGAAGAAAGAAGGAAAGATAAAATGAGGTATCCATATTTAAAAAGACTACCAAGATTTGAATATTTCTCACCTAAAACCCTTGATGAAGCCATTTCAATCCTCTCACGTTATAAAGGAGATGTAAGGCCCATAGCTGGAGGCACTGACCTGCTCATAAAGATGAAGAGGCGTGAGGTTTCTCCTCCTTATCTTGTTGGACTAAAGGGGATTTCTGGTTTGAATGGGATTGCCTATGAAAAAAGCGAAGGTCTAAGATTAGGTCCTCTTGTCACAATTCATGCCATTGAGACATCTTCTATAATTAAGGAGAGATATCCTGTTTTGTCAAACGCTTCATCCACTATTGGGTCTTTACAAATCCGAAATCTCGGAACAGTTGTTGGGAATGTTTGTAATGCCCTTCCTTCGGCTGATATGATCCCCGCTCTCATAGTTTTAGGAGGAAGACTCAGGGTGATTAGTGAGAGGGGAGAGAGAATCATTTCCATTGAAGAATTTATAAAGGGTCCAGGGGAGACCATATTAGAGAGCGATGAATTGGTAATTGAACTACAGGTTCCTGCCATTTCAAAATCACATGGGTGTGTCTATATCAAACATGCTCAGAGGGAGGCCATGGATCTGGCAATTGTGAGCGTTGCAGTGCTGATCATTATGGAGGGAGAAATTTGCAGGGAATCGAGAATATGTCTTGGCACAGTTGGCCCAACCCCTATGAGGCCAAAAAAGGCTGAAGAGATACTTAGAGGAGAGATTCTTGATGATAAGATTATAAGGGAAGCCTCAGAGATTGCTTCCAAAGAGGCTCAGCCTCGATCAACCATCAGGGCATCCGCAGAGTATCGGAGGGAAATGATTAAGGTATTGACTGAGAGGGCATTGAGAAGGGCAATTATGGAGATCAGGAGTTAAGAGATGTCGAGGATGATTAAGGTCAGGACCTTAGGGAAAGAAGGGGTGAGAGAGGTTGCTCTTGATGAGGCAGAGAGAATCGTTGAGGGGATCTATAGCGATCCTGTAGGAGGCCTTGTGGTGGATGGAAAGAGCAGGGAGATCATATGGAGGATTGGTCCTGAGGTAGAAGAGATTATTGTCCTTGAGCAATGGTTGGGAGGAGGATAATCATTTAAGTAACGGGGGATTGATATGAAAAGGTTGATGAGGTTTAATATCAATGGTGAGATTTATGAGGATGAGATAGATACCCGAAGGACATTGCTCGAACTCCTTAGAGAGAATTTTAATCTTACAGGGACTAAAAAGGGATGTAATGAAGGGGAGTGTGGGGCCTGCACAGTGCTTCTCGATGGAAGGCCAGTAAACTCATGCCTTGTGCTGGCTGTTGAGGCCGAGGGGCGAAATATCGAGACGGTGGAGGGACTTTCAAAGGACGGAGAACTTCATCCACTTCAAAGGGCATTTATAGAGCATGGAGCATTTCAATGTGGTTTTTGCACACCAGGGATATTGATGGTGGCAAAGGGATTCTTAATTGAAAACCCCAATCCAACTGAGGAAGAGGTGAGGAGGGCTATAGCAGGGAATCTCTGTAGATGTTCAGGATATAATAAGTATGTTGAGGCTATTCTTGATGTGGCTAAAAAATATTATCAATAATTTAGGATAAAAGAGGAGAACAGGATGAAAAATAAAAGGACAAAATTTATTGGCGCGGCGGTTCAGGCTTCACCTGTCTATCTGGATCAAAATGCCTCAACAGAGAAGGCCTGTTCTTTAATTGAGGAGGCTT
>JBBITW010000138.1:0-9770 GCA_037440525.1 Deltaproteobacteria bacterium | reverse complement strand
AAATTCCACCATCATCCCTGAAAAATTTGCCTCTGCAATTACTGAATCCTCTGAGTCATTAAGTGATTAGATCTGAAAGTTCAAATAAAAACAATTGACTGAATTTTTCAGTCAAATATCTTATAAAAAGAGCCTTACGCGTCAAGAAAGAAAAGGAAGAAAAGCAGTAAAGCAAATAACGTCCCACTATCTCATTTTAGAGGTATGGAGAGAAATATAGAAAAGATATTTCAATTTCTAATTATAACCTTTTATTCTGACTGAATTTTTCAGTCAGAAGGAATATAACTTACGCTTTTAAAATTTGATGAAAGGCTATCCAAATATTTTAAAGGGAAACCCAGTGAGATTATTGCAAGTATCAGCTTCTATCTTGTATTACTCTTTGCCCTTCCTCCTTTTTTAGAGGCTTTAGAGCTTACTTCGGTGACGAAACCTCTGAGTGAAATGTGGGTCAAATTTACTGGGTTTCTCCCAAATTTATTAGCTGCTACCATCATCATGCTCATCGGTTTTTTTGTTGCAAAGATTGTAAGAGATATTCTCGTTAATCTCTTGATAGGATTTGCTATCGATTGAGGGGCCGAGCGGATCGGCATTGATAAGGCTTTGGGGAAGCTAAAGGTTTCCGGCATTGTGGGGACAATCGTCTATATTTTGATATTGATCCCTGTGTTGATTGCAGGGCTTGATGCTCTAAATATTCCTGCCATCTCCATCCTGGAAGAGATATGCTGGCAATTGTGCTAAATAAACTTCCTTACATATTCGCGGCCTCGATTATTATCATTCTTGCCATTAATTATAGGGAAAATCCTTCAAACTTTACTTGCGCAAATCCTTATAGGCTTTGGTTTTGACAGGCTCTTAGAAAGGATGGGACTGAAAAAAGTGGTGAGCAGAAGTCCTTCTCAAATAGTGGGGCTTGTTGCTTTCGTCTACATTATCTTCTTTGCCATTATGGAAGCTGCTGAGGTTCTCAATTTCACAATGCTTTCCAATTTGATTCAAGATTTTATTGTCTTTGCTTTCAAGGTTATTTTGCCCGTTATCATCCTTGGGGCAGGTATTTTGATCAGTGACTGGGTCAAACGATTAACCCAGGGTGCCACAAGAGAAAGACCCTTTTTAGCCAATCTTGCCGAGGCGGCCATTGTGGTCTTTGCCTTAACCATAGCCCTTCAGAATCTGGGGATTGCGAACGAGATTGTGACATTGGCTTTCGGTTTGCTTTTAGGTTCCATTGCTATTGCTTTGGCAATAGCCTTCGGGATCGGATCAAAAGATGTTGCTGGACGTGAGGTAGAAAACTGGGTGAAAAAATTGAAGGGTGAAAAATAATTTATCGTTAGTGCCGCCTTACGGACTGCGATAAAACATATTTTTAAAATACCAAAAGAAACATGTGTTAATTGAAAAAAATCTCAAATAAGTTTTTAGACCGAACAGAAGGAAATGCCAAAATTCAATCTCCCACTGAAAAATGGCCCGTGATGGAGAATCTATGCCCATAAGAATTTATATAGTCTAAAAAGGAACTGGAAGGTAGAAATCAGGGATGAAGTATAAAAACTTTTAAGAGAGGTTAAATTTAAGAGAGATTAAGAACTTTTTATCTATCTCACTGGAGCTGAATTAAAGAAAACCCAACTGGCAAACCCGTGGAACTCTGCCCTTCGGGCCATTTAGAAAGGGTGATTATACTCGTCTTATCGTTTTACCGAACTTAATATCCCACATGCCTCAAAAAGCAATTGTTAAAGTCCTTCTGGCCTCTCTCCCCAATCCCTATCCATCAGTTCCCTCTAATTTACTGCATTTTGCCTCTAATTTAACTCCTACTACCCCGTCAATTACGAAACGCCTGCAAATAATTATTGTAATTAAATAAAAAATTGGCTAACATATTATTAGAAATTTCTTGGGAAAAACTGTAAAACTGGATATATTTGAACTATTAGGATTTGAACGAGTTATACGGTATCTACTGAGAGGAGATAATGAAAATATATCTGGACACATCGGTAATGTCTGCCCTTTTTGATGATAAAAATTCAGAAAGAAAAGCTCTGACTGAAGAGTTTTTCTCAAAAATCGTAATCTATAATATTTATATATCTGAACTTACTGTCGCAGAAATAGAAAAGACACCTGACCAAACTTTAAGAAGCAAAATGAAACAGTTAATCAAAGGATTTTCAGTTCTTGAAATAAGCGAGTCTGTAGAAGAACTGGCAAAGGAATACGTAAAATATGGGGCAATTCCTGAATCTTATCCAGAAGATGCCTACCACATTGCAATTGCAGTCCTTAAGGAGATGGATTATCTTTTGAGCTGGAACTTTCGTCATATTGTCAGGAAGAGGACGAAAGATATTGTAAGAATGGTAAATACTTTAAGAAATCTAAAACAAGTAGAAATAATCGCGCCAGGAGAATTATTGTAGGGGATGAAAATATGAAGAAGGAAAGAATAGAGGAAATAAAAAGGGAGGTTGGAAAAGAGTTCCAGAATGACTTCGCATTGGAGCAAGTTCACATAGCAAGAAAATTGCTTGCTGAGGAAGCAAAAGAGAAAGGAATAAATTTTTGGGAATACATCAAAATGCAAGCAAAAGATGCTGTGAACTGCGTATAATATAGCGTATATGACATCTTAACTTCGACAACCCCCTCAAACCATGTTTTGCCGGGTATCAAATATCCCCACAACATAACCGAAAATTCCTCGCTGAAAAATTTTGAGGTGATATAGAGGTAATATAATGGTAGAAGAATATTCAGATGAAAAACTGGAAGAAATTCTTGATATTGCCTATAAAAATCAGAATTTTTTGTCACGTCTTTTACAGAATTCATCTATCCCTATCATAAATTATCTCCCGAAGAGCGAGATGAAGATAGACTATAATTTTTTGCTAAAATTGTGCTAAAATACACTGAAATATGTATAATAATTTATAATAGATTAAATTCAATTAATCTATTAATTTCAATAAATTTGGAGAAATCAGACTAAAGATCAAGGGGTTAGATAAATTGCCTTTTTCAGACTTTGAGGCAACCATGGGAGGCGATTGTAAAGGACTTATTTTGGTAGAACACCTTCGATCTCTTCAGGAGAGATGGTTCCTTTTCCAGGGCCATTCTCAACCTTTATAAACATCTTATAATCTTTTAAAAGTAATCATTCAAGGCAGACAATTTCTTGGACAACTTGGATGAAAAAGATTAAAATAAAGAATATGAATAAGCCAAGTTCCCGATCATTCTTCACAAATCTCAGGAGTCCGATACCATGGCCAAAAAAGATATGGTTTCTTTTAAGAAATAATTGGATTAAAATTGTGCACTTTCAATCATGCTGTGGTCATCCTGGTGAGCCAGGCTGTTGACAGAGAGAAGAAGAAAAGCCTCGTTGAGGTAGAAGGGGATAGATTAAGAACAAGAAAAGCTATGGAAAAGATCAAACTCGGCATTAGTGCCTGTTTGTTAGGAGAAAATGTCCGATATGATGGAGGTCATAAACTGGACCGGTTTCTTACGGAAACATTAGGACAATACGTGGAATATGTACCTGTCTGCCCTGAGGTGGAATGTGGTCTTCCTGTTCCAAGGGAATCCATGCATCTGGAGGGGGATCCGGAGTCTCCCCGCTTGGTCACCTCAAGGACAAAGCAGGATATGACGGAACGTATGGTCCGTTGGGCTAAAAGGCGAGTGATAGAGCTTGAGAAAGAGGATCTTTGCGGTTTTATTTTTAAGAGTGACTCTCCAAGCAGTGGCATGGAGCGGGTCAGAGTCTATAATGAGAAAGGGATGCCCGTGAAAAAGGGAGTCGGCATCTTTGCGAAAATATTCATAGAACATTTTCCTCTCCTGCCAGTAGAGGAGGATGGACGTCTCCATGATCCGAAGCTCAGGGATAATTTCATCGAGCGAATCTTTACTCTGAAAAGATGGCGGGAGGCTTTGGACAAGAAGGAGGGACGAGGTATTGTTGGGGATTTCCACACAAAACATAAATTCCTGATCCTTTCCCACAGTCCCAAGCATTACCAGATCATGGGAAAACTCGTAGCAAAAGCAAAGGCTCTTCCAATCAAAGAACTTGTTCAGGAATATCAAACCCATCTCATGGAAGCCCTCGAACTGAAAACGACGCCCAAGAAAAATGCCAACGTCCTGATGCACATGATGGGTTATTTTAAAGAGCAGCTATCGACAGATGAAAAGCAGGAATTATTAGAGGTGATTGAAAACTACCGGCAGGAATTTATTCCATTAATTGTTCCCATCACCCTTCTACAACACTATGTCCGGAAATACAACCAGCCCTATCTGAAACAACAGGTATATCTCAATCCCCACCCATTGGAACTCCAACTCAGAAATCACGTCTGAGCAATTCCTCTCTCTTAAAAATCTATCTATCCAGCGAACTTCGCACTCCGAGGACATTTTGGGAAGCCATATGTGAAGTATAATGGATACCCAAATAATCTTCAATCTCTTTAAATGTATACCCATATATCATATGGGCTTCATAAATCCTTACATTCCTGTCCCTCTTTCCATACAGAAGCTCCGGAAAGACAATAAACACCAAATCCTGAAGCTGATTGTAAAGGGCCATTCTTCTATTAACACTCCGCTTCCTGGCCTGGGCCAATCTGCGAAGCTCTGCCGCTGACCCTTCTGGAATAACCACGCTCAGGGCGTGACCAAGAACAATGACGTCTGCAATGACCCTCGATACTTCCGATCGATCTTGCAAGGGGAGTTACCCTCAAGATCCATCATCCACTTTGTATGCAAAGGATTGACCTGACCCAACTTCACAGGTTTGCCCTTCAAATAATGCACCAAAGGCTCTCCATAAGGCCCTGTAGACTCAAGACCTAAAACAAGGGGGGAATGAAAAGCAAGAAATATTCATTGATGACAAAGACTTTAATAGTTTTTTTGATGTCTTATGTTTAGTAGTAGAAAGATACAACTTGATATTACATACATACTGTCTAATGATCAATCATTATCATCATGATCGAAGGACACAATTCTTTAAGATGTGAGGGATTTAAATAAGACCTGAATTGAGCGATTTTTTTGAAAGAAACCTGTAGCGCAGGCTTTAGCCTGCGCCAAAAAACACCCATTGAGTGAGGATCAAGCCGCCTTTGGCGGTAGGCAGAAACCCTCGCACCCTGAAGGGTGCGGCTACATTATAAAAAATATCGCTCAATTTGAATAAGAAATTTTTCTTACCCAAGGAATATTTTTATTCATTGACAGGTGCCTTTTAATGGGTTTCCCCTATTTTTTCTCGAGAATGTATATTGACATTTGTAGTTTATTTGTTACAATAGAATACAATGAAAATACTGATGGATTCAGATTGCTTAATTAAACTAACCAAGGCTGGCTTGAAGGAAGAAATTTGCAAACAATTTGGAGTCACCATCCCTTTTACTGTTAAGATGGAGGTTGTTGACATCGGTAAGAGCAAAGATTTGAAAGATGCAGATTTGGTTGAAAAGAATATCGAAAATGGGTTCATCCAGATTACCGGGAAATTATCTTCAGCTCATTTAAAGGGAGACCAGGCCCTTATAGAAGTTTTTAAGAGAGGGCAGCATGATTTAATAGCAACGGATGACGCCAAATTAACTCGAATGCTTAAATCAATGGCAATTCCTCATATTTTGCCGGGTCTTCTAATTTGTTTTCTCTGTCAGAGAAACATTGTCAGCAAAGCAACTGCTTTAAATTGGCTCGAAAAACTTTCTGATTTTATTAGTGAAGATGAATATAGTATGGCTAAATTTTTATTGGAGGAGAAATCATGAAAGTCAAATCCTTGAGAATTCCTGAGGATATTGATAAGGCGATAGAGTATGTAGCGAAGTTGGAGAAACTTGAGAAGACACAATCCCTTCGAAAACTGGCCAGAATGGGATTCGAATTCTATGTGGCAAAATCTTATGAGGGGGGTAAATTGACCCTTCGAGAAGTAGCTGAATTGTTAAATCTGACTCTTTCAGAAACGATTGATATCCTTTCAGAGATGGGAATAAAAGGAAACATTAAAGCCAGAGATGTGATGGTAAGCCTTAAATCAGTCCGTTCTTGAGGTCAAAGCTAAAAAATACACTTTGCTAAGTTTGAGAATTCCGCCATCATCCCAGAAAAATTTGGCTCTGCACTTACTGAATCCTCTGAGTCATTAAATGTGTAGATCTGAAAGTTCAAATAAAGACTATTGACTGAATTTTTCAGTCAGAAGGAATATAACTTCTTCATACCCCACCTCTTCCTGAATCATACTCAAGGGATTCTTTAAGGAAATAAAAAGATATAGCTAGAGGAAGATCTTTCCACCATCACCTGTTGACTGAATTTATCAGTCAACATATAATGAGTAATGGGGCTTATGAAAAGAAGAGAGCATATGGAAGAGAGGATGGTTAAACTCTTTGGGTCTATATCGAGGCCAAGAATCTTGGCTCTGCTTTTAAGTCATCCTCACCAATCGTTTTATCAGCGGGAGATCATGTATGAGACTGGTTTATCTCTTCAGGCGGTTCAAAGGGAACTTGAGAATCTTTATAGGTTGGGGATATTGAGACGGAGAGAGGCAAGTGGGCGTGTTTATTATCAGATAGATATGAGTTCATCCTGGTTTAAGCCGTTGGGGGAGATTTTTGGGAATTGAAAGAAAATAGAAAAAATATTTGACTGAATTTTTCAGTCAAGAATATTTTCAGAAAAGTTAGTTTTGATTTTACGGCGAAACCTTCAAAGTTTTGAAGGAGAAAGAAATTAGACAATTCCAAGCAATGATTGGCTTGGGTGTCACGCGTTTAAAAGGCACCTATATAATCTGCTATCACTTTTAAGGTATATAGCTATATTTCAGGCCTTGATTTGCCATCCAGCTTTCAGCTTTTTTTTATAAAAGGATGGTTAGGGTTCTTTAGGTGAGGGAGCAGAAAGTAGAAATTTTGGAGGCAGGGTGAAAAAAATTTTTTGCTTGATATGATTTTTTATCAGTGATATTATTCTAAAATAGTAAAAGGATTGTTAAAGGCTAAAGAATGGTTTACCAGGGGGAATAGGTTTACGATGAAAAATCCTGAGAAGATTTATGGATATTTTCAAAATAAGAAATGAATTGCAGAGGATGAAGAAAGGGGATCTCTTTAAATTGGTTTCGGATCAGAAAATCTCTCTATGCCTTGTTGGTGGACGAATATGTAGTTTTTATTTCCATTATAAGGGACTTTATTTTTGTGTTTCAGAACTGCTCGGGGAGAGCTGTTTATATGAAAGAGCGAAAGATGTGGAGATAAACCTTTTCCAAAAGGAGAGGATTGCTGGACTTTTACCCTGGCCCAAAAACCTGCTAAACGGATTTCTCTCTTTTGAAAAAGAAGGCAAAGAGTTTAAGGTTTACTCGAGAGACGAAGTCAATCGTTCAATAAAACTTCTTGGCAAAATAATTGAGAGAAGAAAAAAGGAGCGGAAGAATAATTTGAGCGATCTTCTGATTAAGGCCAGAAAGGATTTTTCAGAGTTTGTGGTCAATCCATCCCAGATATTCCTCATGGGCACTTAAGAATTTACTTCTTATTTCTCATGGAGTCGATAAACACCTTCAATCTTTAATCCTTCATTCTCTAAAATGGGGATTAATATATCTTTTTGATTCCAGTCGAAAAGCAGACAGACTCCACAATCAGAACTAAGGTGACGGGGGACAGGTATGAGGTCTATAGAAAATCCTTTTCCCTTGATTAGTTTTTCAGCCTGGATGACATAATGAATAGAAGGAAAGAGAATTACCCCTTTAGACATATTTGAACCTATTTTCGAACAAGATCCTCAATTGATTCAATAGTTTGATCAACATCTCTCTCATTATTAAAATAGCTCAGACTTAAACGGACAGTTCCTTCAGGAAATGTTCCTATTGTTCTATGGGCTGAAGGTGAACATTGAAGTCCTGCCCTCGAAAGGATCCCAAACCCTCTTTCTAAATGCAGGGCTACTTCGGACGGAGATAACATTTCAAGATTAAATGAGATGATCGATACTCTTTTTATGCTGTCTTCAGGCCCATAGATCTTTATTCTATTAAATTTCTTTAATCCATTCATCAATCTTTCTGTCAGATAAATTTCATGTTGTCGGATTTTTTCAATTCCTTTTTCAAGGACAAACCTGAGACCTTCAAGGAGACCAGCAATACCAACACTATTCGGTGTTCCACTTTCAAAGCGATCTGGCAGGAATTCAGGCTGTTCCTCAAACTCCGAACGACTCCCCGTTCCTCCCTGTTTGAGGGTGATCATTGATTTTTCATCAATACGTTCCCCAATAACAAGGCCTCCAGTTCCCTGAGGTCCATAAAGACTTTTATGGCCTGTAAAGGCCAAAAGGTCGATTCCATCTCTCTCCACATCAATTGGATAAGCACCGGCTGTCTGAGCAGCATCAACAAGAAAGATAAGATTATGTTCTCTTACAATTTTACCAACTTCACTTACTGGTAAAAGCCCCCCTGTCACATTGGAGGCATGGTTTAGAATGACCATTCTCGTATTTGATTTAATCTTACGTTTTAAATCATCAGGATCAAGAGTACCATCTTTTGAACAGGGAACGATACTCAATTCTATTCCCTTTTTCTCCAGTTCCCTTAAGGGTCTCATAACAGAATTGTGCTCCATACTACTGGTAATTACATGGTCCCCTCTTGTTAGTAAACCTTTAAGAGCAATGTTTATGGACTCAGTTGCATTAAGAGTAAAGACAATTCTTAATGGATCATTCACTTTAAAAAGTCTTGCCAGGGCCTCTCTTGCCTCATAAATAATTCTTGCGGCTTCAATTGACAGGGAGTGTCCGGAACGACCAGGATTTGCTCCAATTTCATTCATGAATTTTACCATTGCCTCTATAACCCGTGGAGGCTTTGGCCAGGATGTAGCAGCATTGTCTAAGTAAATCATTTTCTTCATTTTTTCTTATAAAAAGATTTTTCTATGCCTTTTAAAGAAATTCCCCATTGAATCTATTTAACCAGACCACAATGATATATATCACCTTACCCGCATTCAATTTCACTGTCAACTAAGTTTTACAGTTTTACGGCTTGATCAAGCGATCGGCCTCGAGCAGAGATTGGGCGATATCATACATATTGGAGATCATTCCGACACTTAATTTTTCCTTAAGTCCATAAAAGTCCAGACAGGTTCCGCACGAGAGGATTTCTACACCTTTTTCAGATAAGACTTTCAGGGACTCGAGAACTTCAGAACCTTCAGTTGTCAACCGAACCCCGGAATTAATAAAGATTATCTTAGAGGGAATCGGTTTCAAATCCAAAAGGGTTTTTAAGAAGGATCTCATGAGGATTGCTCCCAATGCCTCCTCGCCCACACCCATGAGGTTCGAGTTAATGTAGACCATCACCTTTTCGGCCTTTTGGACAGATGCCGCCACATCAAAGGCGCTTTTTTTCTGAATGTGGAGATAGAAATCGTTTTCTCTTTGCTCCACATTGACCATTGCTCCTTGACTTTTTGCAAATCGCTCTACATTATCGCGGGCTGATGGATTATCAACGATGAGAATAAATTCCCCTTGTTCTATTTCATCCAATGCCTTCTTTGTTGTTATTACCGGCTGGGGACAGGCCAATCCCCTACAATCGATCTCTTTCATAGTAGCCCTCCTTAATTTTTATATAACCCATCTCCCCA
>JBBITW010000137.1:0-9777 GCA_037440525.1 Deltaproteobacteria bacterium | reverse complement strand
AATCGCTTCAAAGAAAATCAAGCAATTTCAGGGTATTAATCATTAGTGCTAAACTTTTAGAGGTATTTGCTCGAAGGCTTTTCCACCCCACCTCCCCAATCCAAAAAATCGTTTTTAATACTTTTTTTCAAAGGTCTCTCAATTTTTTCTTGACAAATGATGAATATTTGTTAAACTATGCCCGTCTAAATATGATAGAAGAAAGGGGGTGAATCGAGAATGAGAAAAGGTTTGATAAGTATGGGGATTGTGGCTGGATTCCTTCTTTCCATCCTGATGGTTTCTGGCGCTTTTGCAAAGGATGTGGTTGAATTTAACCCTTCTTATGGTAAAGTTACATTTAATCACAAAAAGCATGCAGAGACGCTGAAGATCGATTGCCTGAAATGCCATCACACCTGGAAGAAGGGTGAAACAAGTGGTAAACTTTGCAAAGACTGCCATCAGGCTAAACCAGAGGGAAAGACCATCTCCGCAAAGGATGCCTTTCATAAGGATTGTAGAGGATGCCATGATGAGGCAAAGAAGGCAAAGAAAACCGCCGGACCAACAGCGTGCACCCAGTGCCATGTGAAGGCAGCTAAAAAGTAGTAAAAGTATATTCTTAATTTAGAGGGGTAGCTTAAAATGGGCTACCCCTTTTTTCTTGACATAAAATAGAAATTTATGTTAAAAATTTCAAATACTTCCTTTACTACACAGGGCAAACCCTGATATGATACTTTTTAAGGTCAGGAGTCCATTTTTAGATATAAAAGGATTTAAAAAGTTTTCACTAAAGTAGGTTCAGAAGAAGATTTCAATGAGTGATCAAGAAAAGGGAATTTTTAACCTCCTCTATGGTTTTTTTCGTTCCATTAAACTTACAATATTTCTTCTTATTTTACTGGCCATTCTTTCAATTATCGGCACAATAATCCAACAGAACGAAGCTCCAAGCGAATATTTACAAAGATATGGAACTGGCCTATATAATGTTTTGGACTTTTTCAGCCTCTTTGATATGTATCACTCATGGTGGTTTAGCACAATTCTTCTCTTCCTGGTGATCAATTTAATTGCTTGTTCTATTAACCGTTTCCCAGGAACATGGAGGCAAATATTTCATCGATCAGATTCAAAGGTATTGAAAGATTCAATGATTAAAACCCTTCCTTATTTAGAGAGAGTTGATATTTCAAATCTTAAAGAAATCCTTAACGAGCATGAGATATCCTCCATTTTGAAGAAGGGCATTAGAAGTCCTGATCGAGTCGAAACAGATTCAGCAATCACTTTCTACTCTGAGAAGGGAAGGTTCTCAAGATTTGGTGTATATCTTACCCATTTGAGCATCATTATAATACTTATTGGGGGGCTGATAGGCTCTCTTTATGGCTTCAGAGGGTTTGTCAACATCTTGGAGGGAGAAAGTGTGGATCAGATTTATCTCAAGGTGAAGGGTGAGGAAATCTCTAAACCTGTGGGTTTCTCAATCCGCTGTGATGAATTTAAGATAACCTATTATGACCTCTCTGGAAAAGATAGATATGTCAAGGAGTATGCCAGTGATCTGACAGTAATTGAAGATGGGAGAGAGATTCTTAAAAAGACAATAACAGTTAATAATCCCCTTCATTATAAGGGGCTGAATTTCTATCAAGCAAGTTATGGCGCCATCCATGATGTGGCAATCGGGGTGAAATGGAAGATGAAGAAGGATAAAGATCTTTTGAGATTCTCTGAAGGAGGAACCATTTCAATTCCAAATTCGCCATTTCTTCTCAGGATGTTGAGATACGAAAATCAAATCCATAACTTTGGAGAAGGTGTCCAACTCCTTCTATTAAAACCCAATCAAGAGCCTAAGGCCTTATGGTTATTAAAAAATTTCCCTCAGATGGACGAATCGAGGGGTGATGAATTTGTCTTGACACTTGAAGAGGTAATTGAAAAGGAATATACTGGACTTCAGGTAACAAAAGACCCAGGGGTGGGGATCGTATGGATTGGTTGTGGTATGATGGTTCTTGGATTATTGGTCTCATTCTTCTCATCCCATCAGAGGATCTGGATAAGGATTCCTAAGGGAGGGGGAGAGATTATTTTGGCTGGTTCAACAAATAAGAATAGGGTGGGTTTTGAAAAAAGGTTCAGGAATTTGGTGGAGGATATACAAAAAAGGATTAAATAACAAAATTATAGGCCCCAACTCAATGATCTTCTAATTGGGTATATACCCTTAAAGAAAATTAAGCCGACTGTATATAGTTGCAGGAGGCTGAAGGGAGGAGATAATGAACAAGGCTGAACTCATTACAAAGGTTTCAGAGAAGACAAATGTTACACAAAAAGTAGCTAAGGTAATTGTGGACACTCTATTTAATGGGATGAAGGAAAGCCTTCAAAGAGGAGAACGTATCGAGATCAGAGGATTTGGGAGCTTTGTTGTTAGACATTATGGTGGTTATAAGGGGAGAAACCCCAAGACAGGAGCTCTTGTTGATGTCCCTCCTAAAAAACTTCCTTTCTTTAAAGTAGGAAAGGAACTAAAAGAGATGGTGAACACCGAGGGGGTCTAAATACTTCGCCAGTATTTTCTCTGAATCTCTTTCAATTGAAGGATAAGCCTTTCAATCCGAGAATAATATTTTTTTTCATTCTCTATTAGCTCTCTTTTATCTAATTGAGAATTCTCAATCAACTCTTTTAATACAGCCAAAACGGAGTTGCCCTGAGCTATGACATCATAGCCTCCTTCAAGTGTGAAGGCCAATCTACCCCCAGAGGTTTCACGGGCAATCTCCATTAGAACCTGGGTCATCCTTGCAAAACCCTTTTCCGTCACCTCCATCCCACCCAGAGGATCATTATAATGGATATCAAAGCCTGCTGAAACCAAAATCAATTGTGGCTTATATTCAATAGCAATCGGTTTTAATATCTCTTCAAAGATATTTCCATATTCAGGATCCCCTGCTCTTATTGAAAGAGGAACATTTACATTAAACCCTAACCCTTTTCCCCTGCCAACCTCCGTAGAAGCTCCTGTTCCTGGATAGAAGAAACCGTATCTATGAGTTGAAAAATAAAGAACCATTGGATCTTCATAGAAAGAATTCTGTGTTCCATTTCCATGATGGACATCCCAATCTACGATCAAAATCCTCTCAAGAGAAAAATTTTTTATAGCATACAACGCACCAATGGCCACATTATTGAACAGACAGAATCCCATTGCCCTGTCCCTTTCTGCGTGATGGCCAGGGGGGCGGATGAGTGCAAACCCATTATCAAGTCTTCCTTCTAAGATGGCTCTGATCAATTCCAGGAATCCCCCTGCAGCAAGAAGTGCAGTTTCATAAGATTTGGCACAGGTAGAAGTATCCATGTCAAGCCGATAGTAAGACTTTCCGGCTGTTTGTGAAACCAATTCAATATAGGAAGACGAATGGACCATCTCTAATTCATCATGTGTTGCAGGCCGGGGTTGAATCAATTGGAGATTCTTTTTCATCTCCGATTCATCAATCATCTTGTAAATAGTCTTTAATCTTTCTGGACTCTCCGGATGGCCGGGGTCCATAACATGGTCTAAGAAACGATTATCTCTAACAATACCTGTTCGGTTCATCCTTCCTCCAGAAAATATAAATTATTCGACAAAAAGCCTACCTCTTTTATCCATCTTTGTCAAGATAATTGCTAGAGGGTTTTCCAAAAAGGTATTTAAATGCATTCATTGAGAATTCTTCTTAAAAAATTTTCATCCATCCTTCTTGACTTTTCCACCCGAGAGTGAATAAAATATTTTAAAAGCTCTGAAAAAGTATTAAAACTTTTCTTTATAGACTGGGGAGGGGGTGAAAAAGCCTTCGCCTCTCGGCAAGAGCAAATACCTTTAATAGTTTAGCATTAATGATTAATACCCTGAAAATGCTTGATTTTATCTTAAGCGATTTTAAACAATTTAACTTCTTAATGTCCGCATTCGAAGGGTTTGGAACCCTTCTCCCCAGTCATTCCAGGACTTTTTCAGAGGTCTCATTTTTGTTAGGTGACACAAAGATAAAGGCATTTGGTTTTTTCTCAATCCTATCTTCAACACTGGTTTTGAAGTAGATGAATATTAAAAGACTTGAGTCTCTTTTGAAAAAGGTAAAATCAGGGGAGATCACCATTGATGAGGCCTTGACTCAATTGAAGTCTCTCCCTTTCGAAGACCTCGGCTTTACAAGAATCGATCATCATAGAAGCCTTAGAAAAGGTTATCCTGAAGTCATCTTTGGGGAAGGAAAGATCCCTGAAGAGATTTCTTCCATAATGAAACAGTTAAAGGAAAAGGGACAAAACATCCTTATTACCCGTTTAGATGAGAAGAAAGCCAAGATCATTAAGAAGGCTTTCCCTAAGAGTGAATATTATCCTCGATCCAGAGTACTCACTTACCTTACCCATCCGGTTAGATTAGAAGGTAAGGGAACGATCCTCGTCATCTCTGCAGGGACAACAGACATTCCTGCGGCTGAAGAAGCAGCACTTACAGCCCAATTCTTGGGGAATAGGGTTGAGACCATTTATGATGTAGGTGTCGCAGGGATTCACAGACTTCTCTCTGAAAGAAAGAGGCTTGAGGGCGCAAGGGTCTTAGTTGTCGTGGCTGGGATGGAAGGGGCACTGCCAAGTGTGGTTGGTGGATTGGTAGATAAGCCAGTGATTGCTGTTCCCACAAGTGTTGGTTACGGAACAAGTTTCGGTGGGGTTGCAGCTTTACTGGGGATGTTGAACTCCTGTTCTTCGGGTGTTGCAGTGGTTAATATTGACAATGGTTTTGGTGCAGGTTATATCGCAAGTTTGATAAATAAGATATGAGAATTCTTTATCAGTAAGAACCAATCTTCTCATTATTCTTAGCGATTAGTTATGGTTGAAGTCTTTTTGATTAAATCAATCAATGAAGCAATTCCATTTGTCATACTCATCTTTATGGGCATTGGCCTATATCGTGGATTTAAAAAGAACCAAGCCTTTCTCTCAGAGAGAGAGGATTTATTAAAACGTTATCTTCTTTCGTGGAGATCAAAAGGTGCGCTTAAAGATTTATGGAGATGATGAGAAATTATATAGAGAAATTCTTAAAAACTTTTCAAATAGCTGGAAGAACTTCAGAAGCTCCTATGATCGATATCTTCGATCTGTTGCTGAAAATACAAGAAAGACAAAGCGTATTTTGCAGTTACTCACGCTGGGCCTTATCATTAATAGCATGAGACTCGTGATTGAGGAATATCTCTTTTTCGGGATAACGAGACGTTTTACTTACATCATCCTGAGGGAAATCTCAAATTATATCCTTGTGGTTTTTGGTTTTTTTCTTTTAAGGATTCAAACCCAGAGGTATCTCTCATTAAAAGGAGAGGCCATGAAAATGGAGAGGGATATTCTCTTTTTCCCCAATCAGCTTTCTAATAAAGGAGAGAAAGGATTTATTGATAACGAATTTATTCCCCTTGAGGAAGAAGTTTCGGGGAAGATGGGAGCAGAGGATGAAGGGAATTAGAATTATTGTAGGCAATTTGGATGTTAAAGCCGAGCTGAATGAATCTAAAACAGCTCAGTTGATATGGAATGCCCTTCCCATTGAGGCAGATGCTAACCTATGGGGAGAGGAGATTTACTTCAAGATACCAGTTAAAACAGGGCTGGATCGTGGTGCATCAGAGGTTGTCTCCGAAGGAGAACTTGGATACTGGCCAGAAGGAGAGGCCTTCTGCATCTTTTTTGGACCAACGCCTGTTAGCCGAGGAGATGAAATAAGGGCTGCAAGCCGTGTTAATCTTATCGGTAAGGTCCTTTCCGATCCCAAGGCCTTTCGAAAGGTTAAGGATGGAGAAAGGATAAAGATTGTAAGGGTATAATGATTTCGATTTTTCAAAGAGGCAAGGCTTTTCGTTTCGAATCCGAGGAATTTGACCCAAGAGGATGTGAGAAAAATCTATCTTAAAGCCATGGAGGGAACTTAACCCTCTTTAGCTGATCTCCTTTCCTAAAAACTATTCTTCCAGATCATTATATCCCGGAAGGAAATTCAGACTGATTATTTGTCCTTTTAAATAATCACATGATCGGTTAAAATACTTAATCAGGGTGTATAAAGGGTAACGATGAGCTCACACTTTTCCTCAGAAAGATTTCTGAGTTTATGTTTTGTCTCAGAATCAAAATGGATGCTCTCTCCCTGCTTCAAATGAAACACCTTGTTTCCCAGTGTTACCTCCAGTTCTCCTTTAAAAACAAAAATAAACTCCTCCCCTGGATGTTTATACTCAACAATCTTATGGTGTTCCTTGGGCTCGATCGTAACCATAAAGGCCCTTAGATGTTTATCGGCAGCACCCGGTGTGAGGGTGCGGTAAGAGTAGTTCTGGGTTCGTTTTATGAAGGCCTCCTGCCTCTTTCCCTCGATCTGAATCTTCTCCTGTTCGGTGAGGAAGTTGCTTGGATCGATCTGTAAAGCCCGGGAGAGCTGGAGCAGAAAAGAGACCGGAGGTGTAACGCTATCTGATTCTACCTGTTCAATAAATTCTGGCGTCTGGCCTGTCTTTTCTGCGAGATCAATTAAGCTCATCTTATGATCATCCCTTAATTTCTTAATCCTCTGGCCAAAGGTGATTGGCCTTTTCTCTTTATCGGTTTTTACTTTTTTTCTATAGAGCTCTGTAATCTCCCTGAAGAGATGATTTTTTATTTCTGAAATGAAAGCTGGTAGAAAAGAAAGGGAGTCTGCTACAACTCCAATATCTGCAATTTTAAATATTGGTGCGGACGGATCGCGGTTGATTGCCACAATGGTCCCTGTTCCTTTAATGGCAGATACATATTGAATAGCGCCAGAAGTGCCACAGGTGATAAGGAGTTTGGGTTTAATGGACTTACCTGTTTGACCGATAAGATTTTCATGGGAAGTCCAGTGTGCATCAACAGCAGGTCTTGTTGCTCCTACCTCCCCTCCCAAGAGCAGTGCGAGCTCTCTAAGGTAGTTAAAGCCTTCAGAACTCTTTACCCCACGACCACCTGCAATCACTATCTCTGCCTCTTCAATTCTAATGGTTTTGTGAGGTTCACGGTAAGAGGAGAGCACCTTGATTCCTGAAGATACCTCACTCAAATCCCCCACCAATCTGATAACCTCACCATTTGCTTCACTATTATAAGGGAGCTCTGGAAAGTTTCCAGGACTAATTGTGGCCATATATGGTTGATGGTTATTCCATCTGATCTTTGCGAGGAAGTTTCCACCAAACGCAGGACTTGTAGCGAAGAGTTTCTCTTCCTTATCATCCCACTCTAAGGAGATGCAATCTGCACATAGACCAACACCAAGACGTTTGGCTACCCTGGAGGCCAATTCTCTACCAAAATCCGTAGCCCCTACGAGAAAAATATTGGGCTTATGTTCATTGATTAGATCACAGATGAGTTTTGTAAATAAATCAACTCTATAATGGGCTAATTCTTGGTGATCCAGCAAGAGTATTCGATCTGCACCATAGGCAATGTATTCTCTGACAAGACCCTCTACCTTTTGCCCCAAGAGGACTAATGTAACCTTCCCTCTCCCCTTTGCGAGGGAGGAGGCCTGCCCCAGCACCTGTAGGGTTAAGCGATCTTGAGGATAATTTCGATGGTCTCCAAAGACCCATATCTCTAAATCTTTTCTCATAGGCCTATTCCTGAGAAAATAGATTCTTCTCCATCAATTTTGAAAAGAGGACCTTTGCCTGATCCCTTGGCTCCCCTTCAATAAATGTGCATGTTTTTTGGTGTTTCAGTGGTACCAATTCATCCACCCATGTAGAAGAACCAGAGATTCCAACCCTCTCAGGATCGGCGTTTATATCCTCCAGATTCCAGCATTCAATATCGTATCTATTGAAGGCATCCTGAATTTCTATTAAACCCGGAAGTCTCACATGGGTCTTCGAAGATATGGTAAATAATGCAGGTATGGAGACTTCCATGGTCTCTCTAAATCCGTCAGATACCCTCTCTATGCGGAAGAGATCACCTATCCTCTCAATGCTTTCAACTCCTGTAACATGGGGGATATTGAGCTCTTCGGCAAGCTGGGGTCCCACCTGTCCTGTATCGCTATCTGTTGTCCTCATACCGCAGAGTATGATATCATACCTGCCAATTTTTCTTATTCCCATCCCCAATACGTATGAGGTTGCTAATGTATCGCTTCCAGAAAATCTCTGATCAGAGAGGAGGATTGCCCGATTTGCACCAATGGCCAGGGCCTCCCAGAGAACCTCTTCACTGATCTTTGGCCCCATGGTCAGCGAAGTGATCGAACCTGAATATTTATTCCTCAGCTCCACTGCCATATTGAGGGCAAATAGATCATAAGGGTTGATGTGTGAGAATTCTGCCTGTCGGATAAGGCTATGTGTATTGGGATCAATCCTTACCTTACTGCCTGAAATTACTTGTTTTATACAGACAATTATTTCCATTATTCAATCATCGCCTCTTCTTAAGAGTTCTCTTGCAATGACAATCTGTTGAATTTCATTTGTCCCTTCATATATCTCTGTTACACGTGCATCCCTGAAATAACGTTCAATCGGATAATCTTTGCTATATCCATAGCCACCATGAATCTGAACACCCATGGAGGCAACCTTTGATGCCATGCGTCCTGAGAACAACTTTGCCATCGCCGAGGGATACGATAGCTCTCCCTTCTGGTCCTTTATATGGGCAGCTTGAAGGGTGAGAAGCCTTGCGGCTTCAACCATTGTAGCCATATCAGCAAGCATCATCTGTATGGCTTGATGTCTTATTAATGGGACTCGAAACTGTATACGCTCTTTTGCATATTTCAATGATGTATCAAGGGCAGCCTGGGCAATTCCAACTGCCTGGGCCGCTATACCAATCCGCCCTGTATCGAGCGCTGTCATCGCGATCTTTAATCCATCCCCCTCTTGACCGAGGAGATTCTCCTTTGGCACTTGGCAGTCAGTGAGAATGATTGAGGTTACAGGGTTTGCTCTCATACCACAATTATTTTCAAGAAGACCGATTTCAAATCCAGGGGTTCCCCTTTCAACAATGATTGCACTTATGCTTTTCTTTTCATGGTGAGAATCGATTGAGGCAAATATGATTGATGTGTCTGCAACTCCACCATTTGTAACAAAGATTTTATTCGCATTTACAATATAGAATTCACCCTCTCTCTTTGCCTTTGACTCAATTGCCATGGCATCAGAACCAGCATTTGGTTCAGTTAGACAGAAAGCACCTATCTTCTCACCTGAGGCTAAAGGGGGGATAAATCTTTCCTTCTGTTTTTCAGTTCCAAAATGAGCTATTGGATATACAACCACACTATTATGGACAGCCAATGTCAGGCCTATGGCAGCACAGGCACGGGAGATCTCTTCAATAACCAAACAGTAAGAGATTGAGTCAACCTCAGCGCCTCCATATCTTCTGGGGGCCTGCATTCCAAAGAAGTTTAGCTGCCCCATCTTCTCGACCACCTCCCACGGGAAGCGACCTTCCTCATCTATCTCTTTTGCAATGGGGGCAAGCTCAGCCTCAGCAAATTGCCTTGCCATCCGTCTGATCTGTTTCTGTTCCAATGAGAGTGTAAAATCCAAAGCCTTTGCCCCAAAATTAGAATGTAAATATCATAAAGTCAAAAAGATAAGATTGCAATATGAGGTCTTTGAAAAAGTATTTAAAAAGAGTCTTATAGACTGGGGAGGTGGGGTGGAAAAGCCT
>JBBITW010000136.1:0-9900 GCA_037440525.1 Deltaproteobacteria bacterium | reverse complement strand
ACCTTCCATCAATTCTGATAAGGCTTATGACCAGATTCCTCAAAGAACACATCACCTCTGTCCCATACTTTCTCCTCACTCCACTTCTACCTCATTGAAGCAGGAAATTTAATGATCTGGCAGGGATGTCTGAGAAAATCTTATAGCGGTAACCTTAGAATGCCCTCTAAACTAAGAAGAGATGAACGAAAGGAGTAAAGGGCAGCTATATCTGTCATTTTGTTATCATTACCCAAAAAATTCAAATCGTCCGCTTTATAAGATTTTCGAAGATATTCCTGCCAGGTCTATTAACTAAGCCCCGTTTAAGTGATGGGCTATGAGAATCTCACGATTTATATTGACACATTACTTAAAAGGTCTATAATATTAAAATATGCAGGATGTGATGGTAGATCAGAAACTAATTGAATCCGTTATTTTACAGTTAGGAAAGAAGGGATGCCATCTTTCCTTCGATGAGGCAGTAATTATCGTAAATATTGTTAGGGATGAGGTCCTGTATCATTATATGGACCAGGTGATCACACAGGCGGAAAGCATACTTGAAATAAATCCAAATCTCACAGAACAAGAGATACTCGAAGCAATGGCAAAAAATGTTGTGGTTTTTCTCAATGCAGAGGCTTCGAGCATCAGGATTTATGATCCCGCAAGGGGAGAAATGATCTCCTTTGGATCTTATCCAAAACTTATAGGAGAAAGGCAAGAGGCAATCCCTTTTGAAGATACAATTGCAGGGGAAGTAGTAAAATCCCATAAAAGTTATTTCGTTCCAAATATCTTAAAAGAGGAGAAATATAAAAATAAGGAGAAGATGCAAAAATATGGAGTTCATTCGATGCTTGCTGTCCCGATCCTGATCCCCCGTTTCTCTTTAAAGGATTTGGATACAGAAGGGTGCCTGCAGATATATTTCAGCCAGGAGGATAAGGTCTTTACACCTCTTGAGGTCAAGATTGCAGAGATGCTTTCGAGAAGGGTAAGCTATGTCATTGCCCGCAAAAGGATTATGGATCTCCAGAAATTGAACGTCACAAAGGATAAGATCGTTGAACAGATATTTCTTAAACTTGGAAGACGTGAAGGGATAAAGATGAAGGATGTCTTCAATCTTGTGATACCTGAGCTGGCGGATATAATGAGGATACAGAGATGTGCACTCTTTTCTGTAACAGAGGACCGAGCGCATGTAGTCCTTGAGGCAGGCTATCCAGAGGTTCACCATGGAATCGGGAAGGTCTTCGAAGTGGAAAAGGAACCTTATATTAAAGCTATTGTGCATCAAAAAGGTCCTTTTGGTGAATTTGAAAATGAGAAGATCTTTCCAAACTATATCCTTATCGACAATCCACAGAATAGCCTTCTACTTCCTCCTGACCTTAAAAGATTTCTCGAAACTCAACAGATCCACTCCGTCCTCTATATTCCTCTCAAGGTTGAGGAGGTTGTTCAATATTTTCTCGCTTTCGACGCTCAAGCCTACCATAAGCGATTTACAGAAGAAGAGATTGAGATTTTTACCTTTTTGGGTAAAGAGTTGATGAAGGGACTTAGACTGGAGAAGATGGATGATATACTCCACGACTTTAAAAATCCTGCAATTGCTACTGCGGGGTTTGCTAAACGTATCCAAAAGATACTTGCCGATGGAGAATATCCTGCTAAGAAAGAGAAGATTGATCAGGCTCTGGATATTATTTTAAAGGAGACCTCCCGTATTCAGGAACTTGCTTTAACCCTCCATGGAGAGGGCAGGGAAGAAATTGTTGATCTTACTGAAAAACTTCACAAGAGGTTCATGATCAACGAAGAGACCTTGAGAGAATTAAAAAGAGAGAACGTCCGTCTGATCGATGAGAGTTTTAAACAATCATTATGGATAAGGTGTTACCCATTACATATAGAAAGGGTTCTGGATAATCTCCTTAATAACGCATCAAACGCCCTTCCAGCCGAGGGAGGAAACATCTCCATACGGTCTTATCAGAAGGATGGTTGGGCAGTTGTCGAAATCATCAACACTGGACAGATTTCTGAGGAGGACAAAGAGCGATATCTCCTTGGTGAAGGGAGGGGTAGAGGGCTTCACATTACCACTCGATTGGTTAAAAGGATGGGTGGTAGGATTGATGTCGAAACAGGGGAAGGCATGACCACCTTTCGTGTAATGTTTCCTCTTGTTCGAGAATGAAGATAAAGTTCAGGTAAGCTTAAATATTATTTTTACCTAAATTGAGCGATTTTTTGCCAAAAGCCTTTCCACCAAAGGCGGATCCGCTTTGAGCGGATATTTATCAGTCATTGCGAGCACCCAAAGGGTGCGTAGTAATCCGAAGAAGTCGTTGCGAGCCCGAAGGGCGTGGCAATCTCACAGATTCCTCGCTCCGCTCGGAATGACAATTTTGGAGAGATTGCCTCGCAATGACAATCTGGAATCGCCCAATTTAGATTTTATATTAGACATTAGTCTCTTCAATGACTCTGTTAATGAAGCTCTCCGCTAAATCTTGAATTAAGGCCAATCTCCCCATTAAAAAGATTTTTTATAATAATTCTCAATTTAAAGGCTTAGAAAGGAATTTAATATGCCTGTAAGTAGGCGAGAGATTTTTGGCTGGGTAATGTATGATTTTGCAAACTCAGCCTTTGCAACAACCATTTTGGCCGTCATCTTCAATCAATACTTTGCAACCATCGTGGCTGGAGGTGAAAGAGGGATTATCATCTTTGGTTACCATATTCATGGCGCATCATTCTTCACATTTGCTGTCTCTATCAGTATGTTAATCTCAGCTATCCTCTCCCCATTCTTAGGGGCTTTAGCTGATGCTTCAGCTTCAAAAAAACAGTTTCTCATGGCCTTTTGCTACACTGCAATCCTCTTCACCGGCCTCCTCTATTTTGTTCGAGAAGGGAATTACTGGAGGGGAGCCATCTTCTTTATAATAGCCAACATTGGTTTTTCAGGAGGAAATGTCTATTACAACGCCTTTCTGCCCGAGATTTCAAACGATCGCAATATCGGAAGGATATCAGGCTTAGGATGGGCATTGGGATATATTGGCGGAGGACTACTTCTCGCTATTAATCTAATGATGTTAAAATATTCTGAGATCATCGGATTGAAGAGAAATTATTTTTCAGTTCAGGACTGTTTTGTCTCTGTAGCCATATGGTGGTTTCTCTTCTCAATTCCCACCTTTATCTTTTTGAGGGAAAGGTCGAAAAAGGTTCTCATTCCAGCAGGGAAGGGATATTTTAAGGAAGGTTATAGGCGACTGAAAAATACCCTTGGAAGAATCAGATCCTACAGGGAACTGACAAAATTCCTCCTTTCCTATCTTATCTATAATGAAGGTATCGAAACCGTAATTTTGATGGCCTCCATCTTTGGTGCAGATGTTCTAAGGATGAAAACGGATGAGATCATCATCTTTTTCCTGATGGTTCAGGGAATTGCATTTTTGGGTTCTCTAATATTTGGATTTTTAGCCGACATCATTGGAAGCCGAAGAACTGTGATGATCTCTTTAATAATATGGTGCTTTATTGTCCTCTGGGCCTTTCAATTGGGATTTATTTGGGATCCAAAGACAGAGTACTGGATCTTAGGGGTCTTGGTAGCAATTGTTTTAGGTGGAAGCCAGGCTTCATCACGCTCCCTCCAGGGACTATTTACACCTGAGGCCAATAGCGCAGAGTTCTTTGCTTTCTATGGCGTTGCCGGAAAATTTGCATCTATTTTTGGGCCCCTCATCTATGGCATTTTGATCTCCATAACAGGGAGTGTTAGATACGGAGTAATTTCAGTTCTCCTCTTCTTTATCATTGGAATGGTAATCCTTCGAAGTGTGGATGAGAAGAAGGGGATTGAAGAGAAACAGAAACCTATAATTTAAATCAGTGAGCCTTCCATCCAGCCCAGTTTAATCAACTGGATCCGGTTCAGGTCACTAATTCCGAGCCGATATTTTCCATCTGCGACAAATATATGGGTAGGGGGATTATCAAGAGGACGATCCTCTCCGAAGTAGGCGATTCGCTGAAGTTGAAGAATGCGAGCACCCACAGAGTCAATTGCTACAGGATCATTTCCAATTAGAAGACCTTTATATTCTGAGACAAACCTTCTATCAAAATGGTGAGGCCCCCGGTTGTAGAACTGTGTTCGTATTAAGCTCAGGATATTGAGCCGGGTTTTGCCTCTTACAATGGGTTTCATCCAGATTGAGGCAAGAGGAGCACAGGCATCCGGGTGAAAAAGCCATGGTGTGGAAACAAACATGATATAGTTCTTTATGCAGCCTCCTATTCCAGACCAGTGATGTGTCCTCAGGGGCCGAACATTGATAAGTGCTGTAGAGGACTTAAATATTGGATTTTCCAAAACCCCCCGATCGTCAATACCGATATTCTTTTTTGGCACACCTGCATCCATCACACGCTTCACAATGGCGGTTTCAAGTTCTTCGGGAGTGGGAAGGTAGAACCAGACATTGCTTTTGATACCCACGATATCATTCGGTTTGATTATTCTTTTCCATGCTTGGACAGGATGCTCCTCACCTAACAATTCGCAGAGCCCTTTATCGAGCATCCTCTGGAGGATGGTTTGGTTAATATTTCCCCTTGAATCTATAACCTTTTCATCTCTTATGAGGACGACCCTGCTTTTTTCTTCTGCCCTGACTTCCCTTTCAGAAGTTGAACCAAGGGTTATGCCCAAGGCAGTATATACAGTTCCCCTCAGAAAATCCCTTCGTGTGATCGTTCTCTTTTTTTCCATTTTCATAACCACTTTGTGAAGTTAAAAGGTTAGGGCTATGAAGCCAGTTTATGAAAGGTTAAAGGGTTAGGGCTAAATGATTTAATACCGTTACCCTAATACCTTTATTTTTTAAGTAATTTCTTTGCGACTTCACCAATCAATTGCTCCGCCTTTTCATCAGATGGGGAATCAAAGACCACAATAATATACTGGAGGTATTGCCTTGCGGATGTCCATTTTCCGTTCTCTGTTTTTACTGCTTTGGAAGAGGTTGCCTCAGGCATGTAAGCCTTCAGAAAGCTATTAAAGGCCTTTTCAGCGAGTTTCTGCTCTGGATACTGGATCAGAAGAAGAAAGATCTTAGCCTTCTCATCAGAAGAAGGATAATCTACCAATACTGCATTTGTTTTAGAACCGAGATGGAGAATGTTTTCATGGGAGAGGAAGTAGTGATGATTCAAAATCGGATGGAGATGAAAGTATCGAATGCTTCTTTCCAATAACCCCTCTTCTGGCAGTAATTGGATCAATCTTGGCTTTGGGCCTTCCTTTCTAATATTCTTTGCTATGGCTTCACCAAGGGTTAAAATATCTCTCTTTATATCAGGCGTCTCTTTTTCAGCAAAGACATTGGCAAAATATTTCCCCTTCCAGAACCTTAGAAGACCTCCACCATAATCAGAACCTTGACCTATTCCTACTTCTTCTTCTCCTGTTTCATAGGAGAAGATCCCAAAGGCATCTGCTGAAGATCCCATATCAAAGAGTTCTACAATGATGGATGGTTGATCCCTCTTTACATACTTTCGAACAATAAGTAGACTAAAGGCATAGGAACGATATAGTTCTGCCGCACCATCCATATAGCGAAAGGATGTTTTTCGGTCATAAAACTCATCCCTTCCATCTGATTTATAATCTCCAATTTTTAAGGGCACAATGGATTTTATCTCCATCATTATTTTCTCCTTTTCCGCAGGTAGGACAGGAGTTTGAGTTATTATCCACATAAGGACAAAGCTTAAAACTAAGGATATTTTAAAACGCATTTCACTCTCCCCTCTATTTATTTTACAAAAGGATATCAAATTAAGATTTGATAGTCAATAGAAGTGTCTTCATCGGGTTTAATATTTTTCATATAGTGAGGGAAGAAGATTCAGAAATTCTTGAAGTGTCTGTCCAAAGGGTTTGTCTCCTTTTACGTCGAGCAGGAGAGAGAAAATAAAGGCTAAAGAGATTAGGCCAAGGAATATAAGAAGGAAAAGATCATGGTAATAATATAATTTCCCTACCCATTGAGCTGTCCTGTAAAAATGATTTTTTTCTAAAATACTTCTTCCTGTTGAATAATACAGGGTATCGATTCCAGAAAAAAGGAGGAGTAGCCTTGAACCAAAGTAAAAGAAGAATACTATTATTCCTCCAGCAAGGGATATTTGTAGGGAAATATTTAGAACAAGAAGGATATAGTGGGTCAAAAGACCATATAGAATTCCTCCTACAAGGGCTAATGGAATTCTCGTTGAAGGAGAATTGAGGAATTGCATCTTTTAATCCTTTAAAATATTATACAAAGTTTTTTTAAATTCTCCTATCATTTAATCTTTTTTGTCTTAAGAGGTTCGAAAGTACCCTTGCAGCCCTTTCAGGCGTTGGGTAGTTTGGAATTTTAGACTCTTCAAGATCCTTAATCTCTTTGTCCCATATCCAAGAGGGAGAGGAGAAACAGCATATCAGGGGTTTATCAATCCTTCTGTTTCTAAGAAGTTTGGTAATCGCTCCAAGGGCCGCTCTATTTGCAGAGGCAAACATGATGCATAATATGATAGCATCAATATTTTCTTCCTCTAAAACTGCTTTAACAATCTCACTCGTTGCCTCCGAATCATACCATGCAGGTCCCATATCAATGGGATTTGTCCTTATAGCAAGGGGTGGAAGAAGTTTGTTGATCCTTCTTTGTGTTGCAATTGAGAATGGAGGGATTGATAAACCTTCTGCCTCACATATATCGCATGCAATCATCCCTGGTCCGGCCTGACCGGAGAGAACTGCCATCCTATTCCCCTTTGGGAGAGGAGACATTGAAAGGGCCTTGGCTGTATCCAAAAGCTCTTCCGAATTTCCTACTGTTAAAATTCCAGTCTGCCTGAAAGCACCTTCATAAATTTCGTGCCTTCCGGCGAGTGAACCTGTATGAAATTGAGATGCCTTATCACTTGTTGAGGAGCGTCCAGCTTTATAAGCAACAATGGGTTTCCTCTCATCTGTTTTCTTTATCACCTCTATCAATCTTCTCGGTTCATCGATTCCTTCGAGATACATGGCAATCACTCTGGTTAGAGGATCATACAATAGGTATTCAACCATATCGGAGAAATCGGTATTACAACGATTTCCCAGGCCTATGATCTTACTCATTCCAATATGGTCTTTCATAGAGAGGAAAGCCATCAGATGGGACATTCCTCCACTCTGACTAACAAAACTTATTTCACCCTTTTCAACCATAGAAAACTCAGGCGTAAATGAGGCATTTAGAGGGAGATGAAGGTTTACAATTCCAAAGGTATTAGGACCGATTATCCTGATCCCGAATCTATTTGCCATTTGAGTAATCTCACTTTGCAATATCTCTCCCCTTCTATCCTCAATCTCTTTGAAACCTGCGGTAATGAGGACAATCCCTTTCACACCTTTTATGCTACATTCTTCTATGATCTTAGGTACAGCTTCAGCAGGAAGGATAATTATGGAGAGGTCAACTCTTTGGGGAACATGGAGGAGCGAATTGTAGGCCTTAATCCCGAAGATCTCATTTTTCCCGGGATTGACAGGATAGATTACGCCTGGATATCCACCATCGATTAGGCTCCTCATCACATGAGAGCCTAACTTCCCTGGATTGTCTGATGCGCCAATCACAGCAACTGCTTCTGGGTTAAAGATTTTGTCCATGGTCTCGAAATTTCTCTTCATAGAATTCCTTTCTTTCAATTCCTCCATTCAGTAAAAACTATATCATGCAAAGGTTTAATCATGAAGATTATTGCTCCATTAAAAGACGGCTGAGTTTCTCCTTATTAATACCAAGACGTTCCCAGACTTCCACATAAACGGGTCTTCCTTTTTCATCGTATGGGTCAACAAGAATCTTTCTCAAGAAAAATGGGGATTTTTTGGAATGACAATCTATACAGCCTCTTGAACCAATTACATTAGGACCCCTTAGCACCCCATGGCTTATTGATGAGTCAAGAAGCTTTGCCTGTTCGTGTTTAATCCTTTCTAAATCACCTTTTCTATCTAACCTGTATAGAAACTCTCCCTTGAGAAGCACCGGGTTTTTAGCTACGGGATTTCCAAATTTATCCTTTCCCTTCAATGCTATTAAGAAGGCTTTAATCTCTTCGGTTGAATTGATCTCCGGTATTCCGTCGCCGTCATCATCGTTGAGAGTGGGTTTGCTCAATTCCTTTATCTTCCATAGCGATATAGGTCTTAGAAGATTCATTTTTTCATCCATATCTCCCCAATATATTGTAACTAAAGAATTGACAGGCACAATCTTCCCCTTATACTCCCTAATGGCCGGGTACCAGACCCTGGAGTCCGCTTCCAGAATCCAATTCTCAGGATTAATTGGATCGTTGGAGAGAAATTTTGAAGTCTCATAAACCTTTGTTTCCCCGCTTGAGGCGTGATCGTATACTATGTCTGCAGGTTCGGTTTGAAATGGGATATGGCAGGTCTGGCAGGCAATCCTTTTCATATGTCGGGGAGAAAAGGGATGTCTATATCGAGGGGCCTTCCTGTGTTTCCTCCTCTCATGACAATCCTCACAGGAATACATTGTATTATCAAGGTCGTCTCTTACTGTTAAATGAATGACATTCCCTTTAGCAAAGTTATGTGCCTTGTCACCCGGGTGGCATGAGACACAATCCATTCCTCCTGTTTTATGGACATCTCTCTCATAGCTTCGTTCGAATCCCATTTTATTTCTTCGAGGTAAGCTGTGGCAGAATAAACAATTTTCATCAGGAGGCCTTTTCACAATCTGAGTATTGAGATTTTCGAAGTCTGAAACCTCTTTTTTTGTATAATCTACATCAATTTTCATGTCCCTCGAACTCTCTTCCGAGATTTTTACACTTCCCCAACCTGCTCCAAGAGTAGGTCCGTATTTAAAGAGCCCTTTTTTTAAAGCGATCCCTCTTTCCCTCCATTGGTATCCCTTTAAATGACAGATGAGGCAATCCGCTTCGTTAAGACCACTGATGTTCCAGGGAGCTCTAAAACCAGTCTCTTCGTTGTTGAATGGTGTATAGTCACCATCAAGAATTGGGCTATCTCCGGATACTTCGTAGCCAAATTTCTTATTTTCTTCATCAAAGTATGGATTGCCTTTTCTGTCATATTCACCAAATCCTCCCCCTGGATGACAGACTCCGCAATTCTTGATAAATAAGAAGGAAGATTTATCAATCTCAGATGGATGCTTATTAGCCTTCCTTGCTAATTGAATTGGATTTATTAAAGCGGACGAATACTTTCCATACATTCCTGAAGAGAGATTCCAGGGCTTTAGAGGATCGAATGAATCACTTATGACAATTCTTCCCCAGGCATCGGTTCTACCTTGCTGAAAATGGTAGCCATTGGTGATCAGGTTGTAATCATGGCATGATCCACAGGTTTTTCTGGGACTATAAGGGACTTTGCTCTCAATATTGAGGGGGTATCCGTCAAAACCCTTCAAGGTAACTCTTTCATGCGATACAATCTGAGAGGGACTCAAACGGGGATTGATCAGATGTATTAGCGTGAGGATAAGAATTCCTGAAAAAATTGTATTAAGGATTATCCTTTTCAATTCCAATTCCCTTCACATTCCTTTGATTTATTTATAATATGATAATTTTATGAGCTCAACAAGATAAAATTTGATGGATCATCTCCGGAGACCTCTGAAAAGGTATTTAAAACGAATTTTATAGATTGGGGAGGTGGGGTGGAAAAAAGCTTCGAGCGGATACAGATATCTAAATTGAGCGATTCCAGATTGTCGTTGCGAAGCAATCTCTCCAAAATTGTCATTCCGAGCGGAGCGAGGAATCTATGAG
>JBBITW010000135.1:2646-10088 GCA_037440525.1 Deltaproteobacteria bacterium | reverse complement strand
GATAAGATTTTCGAGGATATTCCTGCCAGATCTTTTAACTTAGCCCCATTTAAGTATAGGGTTACCTCGATTTTAATATAATATGTGATTATATCCCTAAAAGCCTTGGAAACCAGTTAACCACCTCTGGGAAGAAACTGATTATGGCCAGCATCATACAGCAACAAACCAAGAAAGGAAAGCTTCCCATGAAAACATCACTAATACTGGTATTAGGTCCGGAAACACCTTGAATAACAAAGAGATTCATACCTACTGGTGGGGTTACAAGGGCAATTTCAATTACGAGTACAAGTAAAACTCCAAACCATATTGCGTCAAATCCCATACCCAAGACAATAGGGTAAACAAAGGGCAGGGTCATAAGCATCATTGAAATGCCATCAAAAAAGCAACCCAATATAATATAGAGTATATATATACCAATCAAGACTACTGCCGATGACACAGGGAGACTACCTACCCATTCTATAAGCTGCCGGGGCAAACCTAAGGTGGAAACAGCAATGGACATTATCATGGCTCCGAGCATGATAAAAAACAACATGCTCGTAATACGGCCTGTCTCCTTTACTGCTTCCCAGATGTCCTTCAACTTAAGGGTGCCAACTGTGCTTCCCACTATTATAGAGGCAACTGCTCCTATTCCAGCAGATTCGGTTGCAGTTGCTAACCCAGCATAGATGGGTCCCACACATAGAACCATAAGAATAACTAATGGCCATAAACCTAAAATGGATTTAAATGTTTCTTTTAGGGGGAGTCCCTTCTCATCCGCAGGGGCTATCTGAGGAGTTAACCATGATTGGATTGTTAGGTAGATCATAAAAAGCATGGCTAGTAAGGCTCCTGGGATTGTGCCAGCAGCAAATAAGGCACCCACTGAAACCTGAGCGATTGCCCCATAAAGAATAAATTGGCCACTTGGAGGGATCATAAGGGCTAATGTGCCTCCAACACAGACTGTTCCAAGAAGCAATCTATTATTATAATTCCTTTTTCTCAGTTCAGGGATGGAGATGCTTCCTACAGCCGCAGCACATGCAGTACTTGAGCCAAATACAGCAGCAAACATAGCACATAAAAAAATGTTGGATTGAAGTAACTTCCCTGGTAAACGGGCCATCAATGGTGAAATACTATCATACATCTTTGCGGCTAAACCAGCATGGAGTATGATTTCTCCCATGAAGAGAAAAGCAGGTATTGCAGTAAGCCCGTAAATATCGAGAGATGACCAGAGAACACTCGCTAACAGCTTAACCCCACCTCCCCAGATCTCCATAATCACAATGCCACTGACACCAAGGGCAACTCCAATCCATGCCCCTGCCAGAAGTAGAGTAAATAAAGTTCCGAGCATAGCTACCCAAATCATCTTATCGACCTCAGGCTTTTTAATTTGTGATTCTAACTACTCGATAAGCTCCATTTCCTTTTTCTTCATCTCTTTTTCCTTCCGTAAACCCCGTGCGATATCTATTCTTTCAAAAAATAGCATTAAAAATGCCAGGAATAATGAAAATAGACCAAATGCGATCAGAATCTGCCATGGAGCGATTGGCCAGCGAGTAATCATACTTATAGCACCTATTTTAAGGGTATCGAGGATAAGTAGTATAACTGCATATACCAGAAAAATGGTATAAAAAGTTCCTATCAGGCTCACTATAATCCATAGCAAATTTTGGGCCTTGTTGGGTAGCTTATTAAAAAGGAATGTCATTCTAACATGGCCACCCTCCTTTAACATAAAGCCAAACCCAGTGTAAACCATAATTATCATCAGGTATGTCATCATCTCATCGCCCCAGTAAAGTGGTCGTAATATTACATACCTGAAGATCACATTCACAAAAATTATTAATAACATTAAAATAAAGGTAAGGTTGGATATAAATGCCCCCACATTAACTATGCCTCCAGCAATAAAAGATAACCAATCGGTTATCCTTTTCCTTCGCATAACTATCCTCCCTTAAAATCTATTTATCCTTTATTCACCTAATAAATAGCTTTATTTTCCAAGAATCGGTCTAATAATTTCCCAAGCCTCTTTTGTTCGTGGGGTAGACTTCTTTATAAAATCGTCGTGAATCTTAAAACAAACCTCCTTAAATTTGGCAAAGTCTTGAGAAGATAGGTGAAAAAACTTTATTCCTCTTGCTTCACACTGTCTCTTCCAGAGATTACTAAGGCCGGGATTTATTGCCATTGCCTTGCTTCTCTGATGCACCGATTCAAATACAGTGGTTACTATTTCTTTAAGATCATCAGGCAACGAATCCCAGGCCTTCTGACTAACCACTATATCCTGGGCACCTCCCTCGCAAACAATGTCTTCTACACCATTTTTCAGTACCTCATACCATTTGCTAAAAATCACCTGTTTTGCTGATGATGAAACCCCATCTATGACTCCTGTCTTTAAGGAGAGATAAACATCTCCTAATGGCATAACCACAGGTGCTGCTCCCAAGACTTTAAATATCTCCTGTTGACGTGCTGATGGCACCCTTATCTTGAACCCTTTGAAATCTTCAAGACTGCGAAGTTCCCTTGTGTTGCTATAATGTCCAGATGTTTGAACAGCCATAAATTTTGTTGTTAAATAGTGAGATTTCCAAACCTCTCTGTAAACCTTCCTTTTAAATGGGATAAGAGCATCAACAGCCTTTCCAACCTGCTCTTTGTTATCCCATATCCCAAATGCCTCGGTTACAGAGAAACTTGGCTCTTCTCCTTCAACAAGCTGCACCCATAAATTAGCAATCTCAGTAAGACCATCTCTTATGTTACTGCATCCGGTCCGAGGATTAAGGCGCAGTGAAAAAGAAGGATAGACCTCTATCTTAAGTCTACCTTCAGTATATTCAAATATTTCATTTGCGGCCTGAAGGAGGGGCAGGGTCTCTGGGTCATTCGGGGGCCACATGGAGTCCATCTTCCAGACTATTTGTCGGACCGGTGTCTTAGTCTGTGCTGAAACTTGAGTCTGCACCAGAATTAAAAGTATTGATAATACTAAAGACATAAAACCA
Organism: Deltaproteobacteria bacterium; assembly: GCA_037440525.1. Lineage (GTDB taxonomy): Bacteria > Desulfobacterota > BSN033 > BSN033 > UBA1163 > JBBITW01. The sequence continues at coordinate 7,047 of JBBITW010000135.1, read as the reverse complement.
ATTAAACCATATTTAATAACTATCCTTCCCATTTTAAACCTCCTGTATAGATTTTTTAAAACCAACTACACCTATTCAGAATTTTATAAAATTAATCAGCGATTTCATTATAATTATCATGGCCACTTGGCCTCCCACTAACCACAAAAATATTTAGGTTAAGGCAGATGTTAGGAAGCCGGTTTAGGCAAAGTGAATGGGTTAAGAAAATTTTTTCTACCAGAGGCGGATTTGCCTGTGGCGGAAAGACAAATGGCCTAACCTATCGACAAAACTTGCTTCTTAGCCTTAACCCTCAAACCAACAATTCCTATTTTCTAAACAATTTAAATCAGGCTTTCCTCTTCCAGTTCTCGGGTCTATATGGTTTTGCTAATCCTTTATTCTCCCACACCACCTCCTTCGTCTCTCTATCAATCATCTTTATTGCATTTGACGGACACCATCCAACACAATCCCCACAGCCCCAGCATCTTCCTTCAAGCTGAATTTCTAAACTTTTCTGTTTTTTCTTAACTTCAAAGACCCCGCTTAGGCAGAAATCTTCACACCTCCCACAAAATGTGCATTTATCAAAATCTACTACCGGTATCACTGGACTTGGCCTCTCTTCAGGTCCGTGGAAAGGCCATTCCATTTCAATCAAATCCTGTGAGCTATGGAGTGAGGCAAGTTTATAGGCCTTTCCAATAAAATCACGTATTGTAGAATAACCCTTCCGCTGCATCCACTCTTCTATTCCTTTTATAATCTTACCAAAAAGTTTATATCCATACTTGTTGACAGCGCTTGCAATTTCAACTGCTGGGCAACCCAGTAAAATATACATTATTGCATCCTGAGCCTGATGTATTCCTCCTACTCCAATAATGGGAACATTTACATATTCTCTAAGCTCAACTATTCTTGCAAGACTCCATGGCAAGAAAGCACGCCCCATTGGATATCCTCCAGGCCCGAGTCCCCCAAATGGGACTTCTTCTTCAATATCGATCATTATCCCCACAGCTGTATTATTGGCAGTGATACAGTCTGCTCCAGCTTCAACCCAGCCTTTGACATGGTAGGCGAGGGGCTCCAGTGTTGCAGAAACCTTGGGTGATATGGGAATTTTAACCGAACTCTTTACCGCTCTTATAATCTTCATAACGAGCTCAAGGTTGGTCCCGAGAGTTCTGCCTGCAGCCTTTCCAATCTGATATCCTGCATGAGGACAGGATAAATTGATCTCTAACATATCTGCCCCTGCCTCCTCAAAGCGCTTGGCTTCTGTAACCCATTCATCAATATTTTCACCACATAAAATACTCACAATCAAAGGGACTCCTTCATTCCTACAAAGAGGAACTATTTTTGGCATTAATTTCTCTGATACAATTTCAGGATGAAGATGGTATACACTTCCCTTTGAGATAAAATTGCAATCGAATTCTTTCCCAAAAATTCTGTAGTTAAAATGATAAGGCCGGGCTCTTGTCCTGAAATTTGTGGGGGTAAAGGACTTGGTAACTATTCCTCCCACCCCTTGCTCCAAACATCTTTCAACACCTCTCACATCCAAAATAATGTCAGAGGAGCCTGGTAACACTGGGTTTCGAAATTTAACTCCTTTAATCTCTGTAGTAAGATCAGGTTTACCCATTATCTTTCCTCCCCGTTTAATTTAGGATAAAATTTATTTATCAAGAACTTGATCACCTGTATACTAATTTAAATCCAACAGGCTGTCAAATTTTTTTTGAAAAGTTACAAAAAATCAAAAGAGCTCTGAAAAAGTATTTAATCTGTTAACCCCTCCATGCCTCTCCTTAAAATGGAGCTGTATCTTAATCTCATTCTGATGCTTTAGCCGAAGAATCTATTTTTTATAAGGGTTTGAATTCTATAGATTCCTCGCTTCGCTCGGAATGACAGAAAAAGGAGGCTCGGAATGACAAACATGGCATACACCTCATTGCGACACAGCCTTAAAATAAAGGGAGGGGCAAGCAAAAAAATCTCTTGACATCTTTTATAAATTCTTATAAAAAATATTTTATGATTATGGGTCTTAATGAGATTGAAAAAATAGTGTGGGAAGAAGAGAAACTCTTCTTAATGAAGCAGGTAGGGATACTCCTAATTAAAAATGATGCTATAAAATTTGGAGATTATATACTCACCTCAGGAAAGAGAAGTCCTTATTATATTGATTTAAGACTTACCATATCAAGTCCTATTACAATGGACTGGATTGCAAATGCCCTCACAAGGATCATTGTTAACGAGATTGGAAAGGAAAAGATTGATAAGGTCCTCGGGGTTCCAACCGCTGGTGTTCCATTTGCAACAGTGGTAAGCCAGAAACTTGGGATTCCCTTAATCTATTATCGTCAAGCCCGTAAAGAACATGGTGTAAGGAAGAAGATTGAGGGGATTCTTGAACGAAATGATCGAGTCCTTATTGTCGATGATCTTATTACAACAGGAGAGAGTGTTATTGAGGCAGCAGAGGTTGTAAGAGATTTTGGAGGAGTTGTCAATGAACTGGTAGTTCTCTTAGATCGTGAACAGGGAGGAAAGGAAAGGCTCAGAGCCCACAGGATTGAACCTCATATATTATTCAATATTTCTGATGCCATTAAGTGGTTGAATAAAGTCGGGCTAATTGAAAATAGAGATTACGAGATATTAATAAAATATATTGAAGAAGAAAACCGTGCCGCTTCAAATGCCCCTATGGTATCTACATAATAACTAAAAATCACTTGTTTCAGAATATTAAAATATTCTCTTATCCGATCATTTCCAAGGGCAGAAGGATAGGATAATCTCCTGTAAAACAGGCATAACAGAAGTTTTCTTCCTCACCTTTTACACATTCTTTTAATCCCTCTAAACTTAAATAATTTAAAGAACTTGCATTAATAAACTTCATAATTTCCTTTACACTCATGGACGATGCTATCAATTCTGATCTTCTGGGCGTATCTATCCCAAAAAAGCACGGGTGTGTAATTGGAGGCGAGCTAATTCGAACATGAATCTCTTTGGCACCTACATAGCGAAACATCTTATTAATCTTTTTACTCGTGGTAGCGCGAACGATTGAGTCATCGATCGTAACAATCCTCTTCCCCTTTAAAAGTTCTTTAATAGGATTAAGTTTAATCTTTACTCCAAAGTGGCGGATACGTTGTTCGGGTTCGATGAATGTCCTTCCTATATAATGATTTCTGATCATTCCAAGTTCTAATGGAATTTTGGATTCTGAGGCATAGCCTATGGTTGCGGGAATTCCAGAATCAGGTATAGGCACAACCATATCTGCTTTTGCAGGGGCTTCTCTCGCAAGTTGCTGGCCAAACGATTTCCTCACATTATAGACATTTCTGCCAAAAAGGAAACTATCAGGCCGAGCAAAATATATAAACTCAAAGATGCATTGATGGGTGGGTCCTGGAGGGAAAGGTTTAAAGGAATGTATCCCATCATTATCAAAAAGGATGAATTCTCCAGGTTCAATCTCTCTCACAAATTTGGCACCAATTAGATCAAATGCACATGTTTCTGAGGCCACAACAGGATGACCTTTTAGCTGACCGAGCACAAGAGGCCTAAATCCTAAGGGATCTCTTATTGCCACCATCTCCCTTTCTGTAAGAAGAAGCAGAGAGTAGGCGCCTTCAACCTTATTTAATGCATCAATTGTCCTCTCTATAAATGTCCTCTCCTTTGAACGGGCGATTAGATGAATAATTACCTCTGTATCCATATTTGACTGAAATATTGAGCCTTCCTGCTCTAATTCATTCCTGATTAGAGAGGCATTTGTTAGATTTCCATTGTGAGCAATTGCGATTGTTCCTCGGGCATAATCCACAACAAATGGCTGGGCATTTTTAAGCTCACTCGTCCCTGTTGTTGAATAGCGGACATGGCCTATGGCGCTCTTTCCAGAAAGCCTTTTAATAATATCACTTGAGAAGATTTCAGAGACAAGCCCCATCTGTCGATAATGATAGAGTTTTTTCCCATCAGAAGAGGCAATACCAGCGCTCTCCTGGCCTCTATGTTGAAGGGCATAGAGACCTAAATAAGTATGATTTGATGCTTCAGGATGATTGAAAATACCAAAGATACCACACATAGATTTTATCAAATTACATGAGTTAGTATTCTCTAAATATCCAAGGTGGTTCTGCCTTTAATGGAAAGGCTTTTAATAAAAAATCTCTCAATTTAGGGATAACTCAATTTAAATCATTATAGCCATTGGGATGGTTTTTATGCCATTTCCAAGCTGTCTCAATTATCACATCCAAAGATGGAAATTTAGGGCACCATCCAAGTTCCTCTTTAATCTTTTTCGAACTCGCTACCAGACGGGCAGGATCCCCATGCCTCCTTGGCCTTTCGATG
>JBBITW010000135.1:0-2610 GCA_037440525.1 Deltaproteobacteria bacterium | reverse complement strand
ATACAGTCTCAATTACCTCCTTAACAGAATATCCATTTCCATTTCCAAGGTTGTATATCTGGGATATTCCTTTATCGCCCAGCTTTTCGAGGGCTAAGATATGGGCATAAGCAAGGTCTGTTACATGTATGTAGTCACGAATACATGTTCCATCAATTGTATCATAGTCTGTTCCGTATATGGGAATTGTTTTTCCCTCCAATGCAGCTTTTAGACATATTGGTATAAGATGAGTCTCAGGATTATGATCTTCGCCCAATTCACCCTCTGGATCAGCACCAGCTGCATTAAAATATCTTAAGGAAATGTAATCCAAATTTTTTCCCTGATGAAAGTATTCAAGAACCTTTTCGAAAATCCATTTAGTCTCACCATAGGGATTATTTGGATTGCAGGGATGTTCTTCAGTTATTGGAATATCCCTTGGTTCACCATAAACTGCGGCAGAGGAGGAAAATACAAATTTATTGATTTTAAATTCTTCCATAATTTCCAATAGATTTAAACTATTTTTAACGTTATTTATAAAATATTTTAGAGGCTTCTCAACAGATTCTGATACAAGGGAATCAGCTGCAAAATGCATAACGGCTGAAATATGATAGTTGCGGAAGGTATCTCTTAATTTATATGGGTCGGAAAGATCTCCCAGTATGAATTTGGCACCTTGTACTGCCTTAAGATGACCAGTTTGTAGATTATCATAAACGATTACTTTATAACCTTTCTTAGTAAGTTCTTTCACTACATGACATCCAATATATCCTGCACCGCCTGTAATAAATATATAAGACATTGAGCACTTTATGATGAATTGATTTTAATATATTTATAAAGGAATTAAATACTCCTGTCAATGGAAATGGGGTTAATCAATGCCTAAATAATTAATGATTTAAGATTAACCGAATCTACTTTTCAAAACCTCTAAAGCCTCTTCACGTGTTTTGATATCGCCTTCAATCTGCTTATCTCTTATGAAACTGAGGATCTGTCCAACCTTTGGACCGGGTTTATAGCCCAGAGCCATTACATCATAGCCTGTAATAAGGGAAGGGGGATGAATAATCTCCTTTTCTCTAAGTAACCTCAATATACGCAGGCAGTTTTGTTCTATAATCTCATCAAGTTGAAGAGAAAGAATACCCCGGCTTGCCTCTTTATCAGCAATGGTGTGAAGAATCAACAAGAGAGTATCCTCACCCATATGATTTATCAACCTCTTTAAGGCTGAATCCTTTGTATCCCTTGAGAGATTTAAGATTCTCATGTGGTTCTGGATAAGTCGGAGGACCCTGAGTTTTGCCCAGTTTGAAAACCTAAGCCTATTCATTATTTTTTCAGCCTCTTCCGATGAGTAGGACTCATGATCAAAGAAATGAACCCTCCCTTTATCATCCACAGAATAAGTATATTTCTTTCCAATATCATGAAATAGCGAGGCGTAATATAATGAAAGTAACTCCTCTTTTGACAGCTTGGCATACTTATCGTTTGACAAAACCCACTCAATGGCAAAAGGTATCTTCTCAATCATGCGAATTGTATGGGCAAGAACGGTTAGATGGTGATATTCGCTTTGCCCTAGTTCTTCAAGGCCTTTTAGCTCTGGCATAATTACATATAAAAGGCCTGATTCATAGAGGAGTTGGGTTCCAATGGATGGCTGAGATGAGGCAAAAATATGATCCAGCTCCATCTTGACACGCTCCCCAGGGACTCTGTTCAAAAGGGCTCTTTTTAGTGAAATTTCCTCTCGAAGTTCAGAATCTAATCTGAAACCTTTTAGAGTGCATAAATAACGGATAGCCCTCAGCATTCTTAGCGGATCATGATCAATAGCAAGGTTTGAGGTCAAACGAATGACCTGGTTCTGGGTATCCTCCAAGGCCCCTCTTATAAAATGGAAGGTTTCGTCAAGAAGGCAAAAGGCAATTGCATTGATTGTAAAATCCCTTCTGCGGAGGTCTTCTTCTATATCTTTCCCCTGGAGGTAGGTTATGTCAATGGATATACCATCTTTTACAATTCTATATGTAGAAGTTCCTATATCTTCCCTTCCAACCCTGAAGAATTTACAATTTAGAATCGCCTCAATCGACGCAATAAAAATGGAATCTTTTGGGTAGATTATAAAGTCATAATCTCTTAAATCTGAAGAAGGCATATTGAAAAAATGTTCTATCAACTGGTCGCGGATATAACCTCCCACAAGGAAAATGGGTATGTTCTTCTCCTTTGAAAGATTGGATAGCATTGAGACAATTGGATCTGTGATGATTCTTTTCTTTATCTGGTCAAAATCCATTTTTTGATGGTAAAAAATTGGATTATTTTAGAAAGCTCTATAAGACTCTTTCTAAATACTTTTTAAGAGACCTCTTTTATGATTTGAAAAATCTAACCCTTTCCTATACGGAAATGCAATACTTTGAGTTGTAACACGTTACTTAAAAAGGGCTAAGTTAAAAGATCTGGCAGGAATATCCTCGAAAATCTTATCAAGCGGACGATCTAAATTTTTAGTTCTTCTCCAATATAGTTGTTAAAAGGAATCTCCGATAGAATCGGATACGCCTCTGGCAAAAAGGATTTTAGGATTCAAGGGTT
>JBBITW010000134.1:2587-10120 GCA_037440525.1 Deltaproteobacteria bacterium | reverse complement strand
CAATTTACTTCTCAATGTCCCCATTCGAAGGGTTTGGAACCCTACCTCCCCAGTCATTTCTGGACTTTTTCAGAACTCTCAATAATATCATATCTCGTCTTAAATCTATTGACAATAAGATTATCCTTGTTTAATCTTGAGGTATGAAAAACCTCAATTCAAAAGATATTCAAATCAAGGTAAATGAAAAAGAACTCACCATTGCATCCCTTACCACCATCTTTGAGTTAAAGGATCGGTTTAAGCCCAATGCAGATTTAATCATCCTAAATGGTTTCCCAATCACTACAAATCAAGCCCTCCAGAATGGAGATGAAATAATCTTTATCAAGAAAGTGGAACCCCCTTCTTCTGAAGAACTTGAATATTTAATGATGGCAAGGCATACACCTAAACTTCACATGAAGATAAAAAGCTCTGTAGTAGGAATAGCCGGGCTTGGTGGTCTTGGCTCAACTGTGGCAGTTGCCTTAGCCCGATTAGGTATAGGATCTCTCATATTGGTAGATTTTGATATTGTTGAACCATCCAATCTAAATAGACAACAATATTTTATCCATCAGATAGGAATGTATAAGGTAGATGCCCTCAAGGAGAATATCTCCATAATCAACCCATATGTAAATGTTAAAACATATAATGAAAGATTAAATCCAGATAATCTGGAGAGAATCTTTAAAGATGCTCATGTGATTGTTGAGGCCTTTGATAGGGCTGAAGAAAAGGCAATGCTTATAAATGTTGTATCAGAGAAGATGCCAGAGAAGTATATAGTTGCCGCCTCAGGTGTTGCAGGTTACGGGAATAATAACGAAATCAAAACAGTTCGATTCTCCTCCAAGATTTTTATCATTGGGGATCAGAAAACCCCTGCACGGCCCGGGGTAGGATTGATGTCCCCGAGGGTTGGAATTGCTGCACATCATCAGGCCAATCAAGTATTGAGAATCCTTTTGGGAGAAGAGGATTGAAGGTAATGATGAAAAATTGAGTGATTCTTCCCCTATATCACCTACCGTTATTGCGTTATCCTGTATCTCATTTTATTTCATCTCCTTAATCATCGCCACCTCGTCACAGTCCGGAAATTTCACACATTTCATACAATCTGCCCAGATCTTATGGGGAAGTGCTGTCTTGTCCACTATCTTGAATCCAAATCTCTCAAAAAAATCTGGCTTGTAGGTCAAGGCAAAAATCTTCTTTATACCCAGAGCTTTACACTCACCCAGACAGGCCCGAACAAGCCTTGCACCAATCCCTCTATTTCTTGCCTCCGCTCTGACAGCTAATGACCTAATCTCTGCCAGATCCTCCCAGCAGATATGGAGGGCACAGATACCTATTACCTTTCTATTCTGAGTATATACAAAGAAATCTCTCAGCTGGTCATAAAGTTCACTGAGTGACCGCGGGAGAATATCCCCTCGGCTTGAATAAAGCTTAATCAATTCCTGTATATCCTTCACATCTTTTAAGATGGCCTTTCTAATCATCCCTCTCCCCTTTCAGTGATGGTAATGGACAATAGCATTTTTGACTTCTTAATATCAAATTCATAATTGAATATCCCTGCCATATCACAGTCTTTTTGCATACTCAATCATCTCCTTTGCATGGTCTCTTGTCTTTTCTGTTACCTTTACCCCACCGAGCATCCTCGCTATCTCATCAATAACTGCCTCCTTTTCTAATTTATGGACCATGGTAACAGTTCTACCCGAACGTATCTCCTTTCTTACACTATGATGAGTATCTGCATAACATGCAATTTGAGGAAGATGGGTAACACAGATGACCTGATGGTGCCTGGAGAGCTCTTTCAATTTTCTCCCAACAACCTCTGCAATGGCACCTCCAATCCCCGAATCCACTTCATCAAAGATAAGGACCTGCCTCTCGCCTACATTGGCCAATATCTTCTTAATTGCTAACATAATCCTTGAGAGTTCTCCTCCTGAGGCAATTTTGGCAAGAGGTTTTACCTCCTCTCCTATATTTGGAGAGATAAGAAATTCCACCCGATCCATCCCTTTAGGTGATAGAGGGGCCTCCTCTATTAACACCTTGAAGGTTGTCTTCTTCATCCCCAATGACCCAAGCTCCCTCTCTACGAATCTCTTCAATTCCAATGCAACTCTATTCCTCTCCCACGAGAGTTTCCTCGCAAGGGCAAAAACCTCACCCTGAATGGACTGCAGAATTCCTTCAAGCTGTGAGAGCCTTCCTTCACTTGAATCAAAAGACCTTATCTCTTCCTCAATCTTCTTTTTATACAAAAATATATCATCTATCGTGGGACCATATTTCCTCTTCAGGCCTTCAATCTCCATTAACCTGCTATCAATCTCTTCGAGCCTTTGTGGATTTGACTCAATCCTTTCAGAATAATTTCTTAATAGAATAATGGCCTCCTCCAACTGAATCGACGCATTCTCCAGAGTTTTTATTATATCCGAGATAGAGAGATCGATAGAGGCCAATTCCTGCCCCTGCTTGAGGACGGACTGGATCTTCTCGAGGGCTGAACCTCTTTCTGAATAAAGGATCTCTTCCGAAAGATTTGAAAATTCCATCAATCTCTTTGCGTTTAGGAGAATCTTTCTTTCTTCCCTTAAAGACTCCTCCTCTCCCATCGTTAACCTTGAGGCTTCAATCTCTCTTAACTGAAATCTCATCAGCTCATGTTCCTTCTCTCTCTTTTCCCTTTCCTCTTTTATCCTTCTAATCTCATCACTGAGGGAGATAAATTTTTCAAACTGTTTTTGAAATTGTCCTCGAAGAGCGAGTAATCCACCAAATTCATCAAGGATATCGATGTGGGTTTCAACCCTCTGAAGGCTCTGATGCTCATGTTGTCCATAAATGCTCAAAAGCCTTTCACCTATCTCAGAAAGCATGCTTAGGGTTGTAATGTTTTCATTTATCATCACCCTTCCTCTTCCCGAGCGTGATATCACCCTTCTGATGATGAAACACTCCTCATCCATACTGCTTAATTTCGGGAATCTCTCCTTTAACCTATCCTTTACTTCCGAATTCTTAGAGATGTCAAATAATGCCTCAACCATTGCCTCCTCTTCTGAAGTCCTGATCATCTCCTCCGTTGCCTTATCCCCCAAGAGAAGGTGAACTGCATTGAGAATTATTGACTTTCCTGCCCCTGTTTCTCCTGTAATTATATTCAGCCCTCTGGAGAAAGATAGGCTCAGTTCATCGATAATCGCAAAGTTTTTAATCCTCAGTTCCTGCAGCATAAACCAAAATTATGATTTAAGAATTAGGATTAGCGTTCTCCCCATTTTAGTTTTTCTCTCAATAACTCAAAATAATGGCGGTAGGGGGATTTGATCAAGCGAATCCGACCCTTAGATTTTTTTACCTCTATAACATCTCCATATTCTAAGGCGAATCCCTGCTGTCCATCCAGTGTCAGAAGAACCTCCTGTTGCTTCGTCTTAAGAGTGCTCTGGATCACCACATCATCCGGGATCATGATTGGACGATTGGTCAATGTATGGGGGCAGATTGGAGTTATAATAATACAGTGAAGAGAAGGATAGACAATTGGTCCTCCGGCTGAAAGATTGTAAGCAGTTGAACCTGTTGGTGTTGAAATAATGAGGCCATCAGATTTAAATGTTGTCAGATATTCTCCATCAATGGTGGTCTCGATATCAATAATACGTGCTAAGGCCCCTTTGTTAATGACCGCATCGTTTAAAACTGTATACTCTGCAACCCTCTCTTCCCTGCGGATCACCGAGGCATTGAGCAAGACCCTTTCTTCTATTGTAAAATCATCTTGAAAAATCCTCTCCAGGACAAGGTATATCTCTTCGAGTGTAATCTCTGTTAAAAAACCAAGACCACCTAAATTCACTCCAAGAATTGAGACGTCATGACCTCCTACTAATCGAGCAACGCTCAGAAGGGTGCCATCTCCACCAAGGACTATTATCATCTCCACATTTTTTGGAATCTCATCCCTTGGGAGACAATTTAAATTAGGTTCAGAGAGGGAGGGTAAGAAAATTTTTTTTATCTCATCTTCTATATACACCTCTATCTTTTTATCTCTTAACCATTTCGTTAGATCAGAGGTAAGGGCTATTGCCTCAGGTTTGTTCTGTTTTGAAATGATACCAACTCTTTTCATCATTTGCCTCGCTCATTTTTCTGTCAATAATAATTTAATAAGCCTTAGAGCCAACACACAAATCATTAAGAAATTTAACATCAAATCAACTTCATTTGTCAAGGTCTTAAATAAATAGCTCTGATAAAGTTCTGAATTGACTGGGGAGGTAGGGTTCCAAACCCTTCGAATGTGCTATCCGCTCGAAGGCTTTTCCACCCCACCTCCCCAGTCTATAAGAAAGGCTTTAGCCAAAGAACCTATGTTTTATAAGGGGTTGAATTCTATAGATTCCTCGCTTCGCTCGGAATGACACCACTCTGTTGTCATTTCGAGGCGTTAGCCGAGAAATCTTTCCTAAGATTCCTCGCTTCGCTCGGAATGACAGAAAAAGGAGGCTCGGAATGACAAGCATGGCATACATCTCATTATGACACAGCCTCCCTGGGGAGAGGAAAAAGGTGAGGGGGATATATTAAGAGTCCACATTTAATTTTTAAACGACAGCTTTCTAAAAAATGTTTGACATTATTGATAATATATTATAATAAAGTATGTGAAAAATTTAACACTAAAATTTCTAAAATTACTCACAAATAATTCCATAAAGGGAGGTATATATGGAGATTAAAAGGATTGGAGTTCTTGGTGCAGGTGCAATGGGAAACGGGATTTCGCAGGTAGCAGCCCAGGCAGGATTTGAAGTGGTGATGAGAGATATCGAGGACAGATTCGTAGAAAACGGTCTAAAGGCTATTGAAAAGTTCCTTGCAAAGAGTGTTGAAAAAGGAAAGATGAGCGAGGCACAGAAAAAAGAAATCCTTGGAAGAATCAAGGGAACAACTGCTATGGAGGATCTGAAGGATGTAGATTTTGTCATTGAGGCAGTTTTTGAGGATCTGGAGTTAAAGAAGAATGTATTTAAGCAACTTGATGAAATTACAAGACCACAGGTGATTTTAACAACCAACACATCCTCAATGTCCGTAACCGAGATAGCCATGGCTACAAAAAGGCCTGAAATGGTAGCAGGGATGCATTTCTTTAACCCTGCTCCGCTTATGAAGTTAGTAGAAGTGATCAGGAGCTATTACTCAAATGATGAAACGATAAAAACAGTGATGGAAATGGCGCGTAAGATGGGGAAAGAGCCTGTGGAAGTTAAAAAGGATACCCCAGGATTCATCGTAAATCGCTTGATGCTCCCCCATCTGATAGAAGCAATAAAGATGGCAGAAGAGGGGATTGCCAGTTTAGAGGATATCGATAAAGCAGTAAAGCTGGGACTCAACTATCCAATGGGGCCATTTGAGTTAATGGATCTTACAGGGATTGACATAACTTATCATGTGGCTGAATATCTATATAAAGAATTGAACAAGGAGAGCAAATGGTCCGTTCCAACGCTAATGAGATCAATGATCAGGGCAGGAAGACTCGGACGAAAGACAGGAGCAGGATGGTATAAATATTAGAAAACATAATTCGTGATGGGTAAATTGTGATTCGTAAACTCTTCGGGTTAGTTACGAGTCATCAATAACGATTCACGTATCACTACTAAAAGGAGGTTCATATGAGAAATGTATGTATTATTGCAGGAGGAATGAGCCAGTGGGGGGTTAGAGAGGCTTCATTGAGAGATATGTTTCAGGAGGCGGGAAAGGCATGTTTTGAAGATAACAAAGCTGTTACAAATAAAGATATTGATGGATTAATTGTTGCCTCTGCATATACAGAAAGGACAGCCTTTCAAACCCATTTAGCCCCTCTCGTAGCGGAATATCTTGGTATAAAACCAACCTCTATATGTGCCAGGGTTGAACTTCTCTGCGCAAGTGGAAGCTCTGGGATCATACTTGCTTATGGACTTATTAGAAGCGGGATTGCAGATGTAGTAATGGTTGCAGGTGGAGAAAAACTCTATCTCCCTGAGAAATGGGAAGTATTTTACGGTCAGATTGCCTCCTGTGACCACGATTGGGATGGGGCTCAGGGACTTGGGCTTCCTCCTCCTGCCTTTGCAATGGTAGCCAAACAGCATATGAAGCAATATGGGACTAAAAAGGAGCAATTGGCCCTTATCTCTGTAAAAAATCGTAGAAATGGCCTTAATAATCCAAAGGCACAGTTCAGAGAACCAATCACCCTTGAGACAGCAATGACAGCAAAGGCCATTGTCCCCCCTTTGAGTCTATATGACTGCTGTCCGATTACAGATGGATGTGCCGCTGTAATCCTCGCATGCGAAGAGAAGGCAAAATATCTTACAGATAAACCACTTGTTTATATTAGAGGAACAGGACAGGCCACACTCAATAATATGTCGGCAAATATGCCTAACTGGACAACCTGGGAGGCACTCAAGATTGCAGGCAGGAGGGCATATTCTGAGGCCAGGGTTGGACCTCACGATATAGATGTTGCACAGACCCACGACTGTTTTACTATCTCAGAGATCATTGAATACGAAGACTTAGGATTCTGTGAAAAGGGAGATGGGGGTCTGTTTATTGAGGAAGGAAAATCAGATTTTGGTGGAGAGATACCAGTGAATACTGATGGAGGATTATTAAGTTGTGGCCATCCTTTTGGAGGAACAGGTATAAGACAGGCAATAGAGATCATGAAACAGCTTCAGGGAAGAGCAGCTCGACAGGTAGAAAATGCTGAAATTGGATTAACACATAACCTCAGTGGCTTCATTGCTGCCCATACTGTTCTCATATATGGTAAAGAACCATAAAACAGTATTCAGTGTTTAATGCTATGAAGTGAGATAAAAAATTTAAAATCACAAAATAATATCGATTTCAGAATCAGGAGGAAAAGATGCCAGGAATAAAAATATTGGAAGGTAAATATATAGCAACGATGGATCTCTATCCACAAGAGGCAAAGGAATTTAATCGAATCTACCCATTCTATGAAAATCTAAAAACAGGGAGGTTCACAACTACTCGTTGTAAAGACTGTGGCTTAGAATCATTCCCTCCAAGAGTGATCTGCCCAAAATGTCTCTCTGAAAATCTGGAATGGATAGATCTGCCAACTCAGGGGACTGTAAAAGTTGTAACAGAAGAGGAAGTAGGTGTTCCACTCGGGTTCGAAACGCCCCTTATTCATGCCCTTATTGATCTTGGAGGAAAATTAACCCTATTTACAAGAATTGTGAATTGCAAGGTTGGTCAGCTTAAAGAAGGAGATAAGGTGAAGCTACATGTCTTTCCAATCGATCCTGTCCCTGTTCAGGTGGGAAGGGAGGTAGTCCTAAAAGAGAGGGTCTTTTATGCCTTTGAACCCTGCTAAAGAACGGGACTCGTGTCTCGTGACTCGTGATTCGGGACTCGTGGTATTTATTTCATTAATATTGTGTAGAATAACTCTCCTTCAAA
>JBBITW010000134.1:0-2487 GCA_037440525.1 Deltaproteobacteria bacterium | reverse complement strand
TCGGGACTCGTGGTATTTATTTCATTAATATTGTGTAGAATAACTCTCCTTCAAAATAAGGGGTGTAAATAATTTCTATCATCTAAAAAAAAATTAAACTACTTTTGAAAACAATCTTATTCTATCTCATCGCCTGCCACAGGCAGGCGATGAGCACTAAATCATATGGGAAGGTTCTTTACCTAAACCCAATTTATCAAGGGTCTCCTTCGTTGGGATACCTTCGTTATCCCATCCGTGCAATTTATAGTATTCATCAAGCATCTTATCATATTTTTCCCTCTCTAACCTTCTCCCCTTTACAATTGGAAAACCACCTGGAACCGACTCGTTAAAGTAACGCTCAGGGACATAATCATCCTTTCTCGAATATTTTGCTTCTCTATAATTAAACATCCTCTCAAGGGTATATATTCTCTCTCCAACATCCCTCAGTTCTTGGGGAGTGAATTCCATCCCAGTAATGTAATAGATCATCTTTGCCCACTCTTCAAATTTTGGCATGTGGGGGCTAAAGAAAATCGTTTGAAACTTACATGTTCCAATCGAGTCTACCACTGAAAAGACCCTTTCCATCACCCATATCTCTCTTGCTTTTCCAACATAGGAAGTAAAATTAGAATCCATTGGTCCTCCATCAAACACCTCTTCGAGAACACGCTCGGGTAAATGATAGAGATCGATGGCAGGTCTGCTTCTTAGATGATCACATCCTCTTGTCGATGTTCCAATACCAAGGGCAAAAGAAGGGGTAGGCCTTTCGTCCGAGATCATATTGCCCAAACCTTTTATATGTAATAAATAGTATTCTGCCTCTGGCTTCCCTAATCTTTTGAGGGCTAAATATGGGCCTTCAGCCAGGAGGTCACCAAAGCCTTTTCTATAGGCAACCATTTCGAGAAGCTCGGGTAGAAGATTTCCAGCATTTTCCCATTCGAGCTTTAACCCACCTGTATCCTTTTCGTTGATGATTCCCTTCTCATAGATCTCAAAGGCCCACGCAGTGATATTGGCAAACTCGGCCATATCAAAACCATACTTATCGACAAGATGGGACCCATAAAGAACAGTTTCCCAATCTGTGATCCCTAATAATCCACCCATACACATCTGCGTATTATATTCAGGACCTTCTCCAAAAAGACCTGAAAGAGGTCCATCCTTAATTAGCCACCTGTGACGGCAATGGACAGGGCAACCAAAACATCCTGTCACTCCTATATGGTATTTTTCATGGAATTTTTCGACTGTGAGGCTTTCCCAGTCCTCAAGTTGATTAAATATAAAATTGCGATATCTTAACAACCCAACCGTATTTGTCACATTCCAGATGAACATCGTGCCATCATATCCTAAGGCTTCAGCCACTTTGGTATTTACAACCTGTTTCTGCCATTTCATCGCATAGTCCAATGCCTCCTTAGGATATTTGTTGCTCACACCTATGCTCCCTCTCGCTGCAATAGCTTTAAGGTTTTTAGAACCCCATACACAGCCTACCCCTGATCTTCCACCAGTATTCTTTAAACCTGTCCGCACATTGGCAAATCTTACCAGATTTTCACCTGCAGGACCGATACACATCACCTGTATCCCTTCATCTCCCAACTCCTCCCGAATCATTTTTTGAGTCTCAAAGCAGTCCAGTCCCCATAGATGACGAGCATCTCGAATTTCGACCTCACCATTGTGCACCCAGAGGTAGACAGGTCGATCAGACCTACCTGTGAAGACCAGATGATGAAACCCAGCAAATGTCAATTCAGGAGAAAAGAAACCTCCCATATTTGTACTCCCGATACCATAGGTGAGTGGGGACTTTGTCCCTGAATGACACCTGCCTGATGCTGGAGCCACCGAACCACAAAGCAGTCCACCACTTACAGTAACTACATTGTCCGGTGAAAGTGGGTCACAATCAGGTTTGATATAATTGTAAAGGAGATAGGCATCGAGACCACGACCTCCTAAATACAATTGACGAAGTTGCTTAGGAATAGATTCTTTTCGAATCTTTCCATTTGATAAATCTACGAATGCTATCTTTCTTGTCAGTGGCATAAAATTCCCCTTTCTTCTCTTCTAATAATAAAAAGGATTTATTATTTTTTTGCTGGTCCTGCAATCTTTGGTTGAGAACCACGCCATGCCATCACATACTGAACCCCACAGTTTGGACATGTCAATTTCTGTGCTTTTGAAGGAACTTTTATTCTGACGAAACAGTTTAAACATCTCACCTTCTGTTCTTCTGCCATCTTAAGCCTCCTTAAAAACCATAATGCCAATTCCAAATAACACTATCACCTACCTTTGTCAACAGATAATATTGAGAGCTCTGAAAAAATAAATAATTAACCCCTCCATACCTCCCCTTAAAATAAGGGGAGGCAAGGTGGGGTTATTATGATAGCAAGAAGCATATTATTTAATAAAATCTAAATTTAGCGATTCTCAATCTTTACTAAATTGTCATTCCGAGCGAAG
>JBBITW010000133.1:8591-10182 GCA_037440525.1 Deltaproteobacteria bacterium | reverse complement strand
AAAGATTTCTCGGCTAACGCCTCGAAATGACAATAGAGTGGTGTCATTCCGAGCGGAGCGAGGAATCTATAGAATTCAAACCTTTATAATACATAGATTCTTCGGCTAAAGCATCAGAATGACATTACGACACAGACTCAAATGCGTAGGGAGAGGGTTACATCACACCTTGCTTCTTCCCAAACGGAGAGAGGATTAAGGTGAGGGGTTCAGAGCGGTAGATTTCATTTATTTAATTATCCCATTAATAAAAAGAGGAATTTTAATATGGATATAAAGGCGATTAGAGGTTTTAGTGATATCCTTCCTGAAGAGATTGGCAGGTGGCAATTTGTAGAAAAGACTGCCAAGGAGATATTCGAGGGGTTTGGCTTTTCTGAGATTAGAATACCTGTTGTTGAAAGAACTGAGCTCTTTTCTCGTGGGATAGGGGAGAATACAGATATTGTTGAAAAGGAGATGTATACCTTTACAGACAGAAGTGGAAATTCCATTACCCTTCGACCCGAAGCAACTGCATCCATGGTGCGTGCATATCTGGAGCATCAACTATTTAATTACGATCCAGTAGCAAAGCTCTATTTTATGGGGCCGATGTTTCGTTATGAGAGACCACAAAAGGGACGTTACCGCCAGTTCTATCAGATTGATGCAGAAGTCTTTGGAGTTGCAGATCCAATGATTGATGCAGAGGTTATACTCATGCTTATGCACTTTTTAGGAAAGATCGGACTTGAAAAACTTGAGCTTCAAATCAATTGTTTGGGTTGCCGTAACTGTCGACCGAGATATCGAGAGGAGCTTAAAAGTTTCTTATTAAGAAAATCATTTCAACTTTGTGATGATTGTCAAAGAAGACTTAAGACAAACCCCCTTCGTATATTCGATTGTAAGGTAGAGACATGTCAGGGGGCTATTGAGGATGCTCCCAAAGTAATTGATTACTTATGCGATGATTGTCAGTCACACTTCAATCTGGTAAAGGAATATCTAAGGATGGTGAATCTCGAATATACTATAAATCCTCGAATGGTAAGAGGGCTTGATTATTATACCAGGACAGCCTTTGAAGTTGTATCATACCATTTAGGCTCGCAGAATGCTGTATGCGGTGGAGGTCGTTATGACAATCTTTTCCAGGAGATTGGAGGTTTAGATATCCCCGGGATTGGTTTTGCCATAGGGATGGAGAGGCTTATATCCCTTTTACCAGAAGAAAAAAAATTTAATATAAATCCTCTTTTATTTGTCGCAACATTGGGTAGGGAAGCAAAAAGGGAGGCTTATCGATTGGTAAATAAGCTTCACCTTGAAGGTATTCGCACAGAGATGGATTATGGAGAGAAGAGTCTAAAGAGTCAGATGAGAAGGGCAGATAGATTGGGGGTGAAATTTGTTCTCATCCTTGGAGAGGAAGAGTTAAAGAGAGAAAAGGCCATCTTGAGAGATATGGAGAGCAAGATCCAGGAAGAAATCCCTCTTAATGAAATCTTAGATAAATTATCCCATCTAAAACAATTCAGAGATATTTGAATCTAAAGTTATCGATTCTCAATTATCATTTTTCTCAATTGTTATTCCTCTCAATTCT
>JBBITW010000133.1:0-8491 GCA_037440525.1 Deltaproteobacteria bacterium | reverse complement strand
TTCTCAATTGTTATTCCTCTCAATTCTAATTTGTCATTCCGAGCGAAGCGAGGAATCTAAAGTAAATGGTGGGATTTTTACACGATTTTACACCATTTATCACCATTTATCTATTGAAAAAAATTGAATTTTTTTAAATTTTTTTCTTGACAATTGAGAAATAATTTTATATAGTATTTTTTAATCTACTGGTGAGAGGAGAAGGGGTATGAAGATAAAAAAATGGATAATTTTAGGGGTTGTTTTTTTCACATTTGGCATTGCTATTCCAGCAGGTGCATGGGTTTTTGTCCCACCTTTGGGTGATACAGGCTGGCAGACCTTCACTTATACAGCAGGAGAAAATGGGTTTACAGGCATTGCTGGATTTGTTGTAAGCAATCAGGGAGATGATTTAGTAGATTCATGGCTATTAATTGATAACCTTAGCCATGGTTCTAATCCGAGCTTTGAAAATGGTTACAACGAATATATACTTTCAGGTGTTGGGGATGTTAATACAGGTCCAGTTATAGCGCCTTTTAGTTTAAATGAATATTATCCAACGAATCTCTCTTACATGTCATATCAAGAGTCAAGTGGAACTGACACTTCAAATTTTTATAATGCCTTTGGACATCCTGGAACAGTTGGTTCTATTCTTGAGACTAGAATTTCATTAATTGAAAATGAACAATTTACATTTAATTGGGCGTTTATAACATGGGATACTCCATCAAATTATACTGGGCCTGTAGGATATGATTTCGCCCTGTTTTATTTAAGGCCAGAAATAACAATTATGCAAAGTAATGGAAATATTGAAACATATGGACTGGCGCAGGTTGTCCCAATACCACCAACACTGATTCTTATGGGGAGTGGTTTATTAGGTATTGCAGGGATTGGATTAAGAAGAAAAAAGGTGTTATAATTGGTTTCAATTTAAATTGGGCGATTATAGATTGATATTGCAAGGCGAAGCCGAAACAATGTTTACCAGATTGTCATTCAGAGCGGAGCGAGGAATCTGTGAAAGGCTTTGAGAGTAAAAAAATCGCTCAATTTATGTTTAAATCAAAATTTCAGGAGGAATTATGGTAAAGAAAGATGAAAAAGAGGATAAGGCAAGTGAGGTGATTGGGACGACTGAAACCACCCCTGCACAGGAGGCTGCTCAGGTAAGAATCCGTTGGGACAGTTCAAACATGCGAAGTGCCTACGCAAATGTCTTTAATGTTGCCGGCACAAGGGAAGAGATCGTCCTCTTCTTTGGAATGAACCAGGCCTGGGATGCTACACAGAAAGAGGTTACTGTCCAGCTATCTGATCGAATTGTACTCAGTCCCTTCGTTGCAAAACGTTTATCCATCGTTTTGAATAATGTTGTAAGGGATTATGAGAACCGTTATGGGAAATTAGAGGTTGAGGTTCGCCAGCCAACCGATCCAAGGCTATCCTGAGAAAAATAAAAAGATTGATCGATTTGGAATAATCTAATTATATGGTGCGAGATTCTCAAACTATTGAAGACGCACCCCGCTCGATCCCCTCAGAAGCCGAATTACCGAATGGTCAGGTTCATGATCAGGAGGTTGACCTCTGGCGAAGATTTGCAGAGGCAACCGATCTTAAGACCTTCTGTCAGAGCTGGCTGTCTCTCCAATGCAGTATGTTTAAGGGCGTCCGGAGTGCAATGGTTTTACTCGGGGCTCCGGACCGTGGCCCATTCACTCCCATTGCAATCTGGCCCACCCCTGATTTTAATGTAACCCATCTTGCAACTTCTGCAGAGCGTGCCCTGAGAGAAAGGCGTGGTCTGCTACTTAAAAACGAATCAAGTTCAAGGCAGGAAGATGAAACATCTGAAAGCCTTCACATCTCCTATCCCGTTGAGGTTTCTGGAAAGATACATGGAGTAGTTGTTCTCGAGGTAAGTGAACGTCCCTCCAATGAGGTTCAGGCCATAATGCGACAACTCCACTGGGGGTCGGCATGGCTTGAAGTTTTATTTCTGAGGACTGATGAGTTAAAGGCAGAGGAAACGAATGAACGTCTACAGGCCTCACTTGATCTGATTGCATCGGTAGTTGAGCAGGAAAGATTTCAATCAGGAGCCATGTCATTTGTAACAAGGCTGGCAACAAAATTGGATTGTGAAAGGGTGAGCCTTGGTTTCCTGCATAGAAAGAAATTAAGAGTAAGTGCATTGTCTCATAGTTCTGAGTTTGGCAAACAGATGAACCTTGTCCGTGCAATCTCATCTGCCATGGATGAAGCAATTGACCAGAAGGCTGTGATTGTTTATCCACAGATACAGGATGTAACTCCACTTGTAACCCGTTCCCATGAGGAACTTTCCCGACAGCATGGGGCAGGGTCTATCTTAACAGTCCCATTGAAGAGGGAAGACAAATTTTTTGGTTGTCTAACACTTGAACGTCCTAAAAATAAGCTATTTAATCAGGAAGAGATAGAACTCTGTGAAACTGTTGCATCCCTTGTGGGTCCAATTTTTGATGCCAAAAGGAAGGAAGAACGGTGGCTCATTACAAAGGCAGGAGAATCCTTTTCAACGCAGTTAAAGAAATTTATAGGACCAGGGCATATTGCACTAAAATTAATTTCAATCTTGATTATTGGCCTTATAGTCTTCTTCTACTTTGCAAAAGGAGACTACAGGGTATCAGCGCCGACAACCCTCGAAGGAACAATTCAGCGTGCTATATGTGCTCCCTTTGATGGTTTTATTTCAGATGCACGTGTTCGGGCAGGGGATATTGCAAAAGAAGGAGACACATTATGCCTGCTTGATGATAGGGACCTGAAACTTGAACGTCTAAAGTGGATAAGCCAGAGAGAACAGCTTCTCAAGCAACACCGCGAGGCAATGGCAAAGCATGACCGTCCTCAGATCCTGATTATACAAGCAAAGATCGAACAGGCAGATGCCCAGATTTCTCTCCTCAATGAACAATTGGCAAGGGCTAAGGTTACAGCTCCTTTCGATGGAGTTATAATGAAAGGTGATCTCAGTCAACAACTTGGTGCCCCTGTGGAGAAGGGACAGGTACTGTTTGAGATTGCACCGCTTGATTCATATCGGGTGATTGTAGAGGTTGATGAACGAGACATTTCAAATATTGCTTTAAACCAGAAGGGCGAGCTCGTCCTTTCATCAATGCCCCATGATATCTTTTCCCTTGTCATAGAGAAAATAACACCTGTTTCGATAGCAAAAGAAGGTAGAAACTACTTCCGCGTTGAGGCACGATTGGAAGGAAACACAGAAAGACTTCGTCCTGGTATGGAGGGGGTTGGGAAGGTTATGGTTGATAGGCGAAGGTTAATATGGATATGGACGCATGAACTTATTGACTGGCTGAGGTTAAAGCTCTGGTCATGGTTGCCATGAAGAGTAAAAAGTGAAAAGTAAAATTTAAAAAATATGACAACCTCCATTTATAGTCCTTCTTGGTATAGGGTTGCAGGATTAAAACCAAGACTTCGAAGCCATGTTGAAATACACAGGCATACCTACAGGGGTGAAGTATGGTATGTTCTTCAAGACCATGCTACAGGAAGGTTTCAGCGTTTTACACCGGCCGTATATCTGCTGATTGGACTAATGGATGGAGAACGGACTATCCAGGAGATCTGGGAAGAAGTGAGGGTTCGCCTTGGAGACGAAGCCCCAACACAGGAAGAAGTAATACAGATACTCATACAGCTTCATTCTGCTGATGTCCTCCAGTGTAATGTCCCACCTGATACTGAGGAACTTTTTAAAAGATTTGAAAAGAGAAGATTGGGTAAGTTTAAACAGAATATTAGAAATCCGCTTGCCATGAGGTTTTCCATTCTTGACCCTGAGAAATTTCTGGTTAGATTCAGGTATGTAGGGAATTTAATATTCAGCCTTTTAGGGGCAATCCTCTGGCTAATTGTGGTTGGAGCAGGGGTTATTTTTGCAGGAGTTCACTTTCCAGAGCTCACGGAGAATATTACTGACCGTATACTTTCAACACAGAATATCGTTCTCCTCTGGTTTACATTTCCCTTTTTAAAGGCATTTCATGAATTTGGCCATGCCTTTGCCATTAAGAGGTTTGGTGGAGAAGTCCATGAAATGGGAATCATGTTTCTGGTCTTCACTCCAATTCCATATGTAGATGCATCCTCAGCCTCAGCATTCAGAACAAAATGGGAAAGAATCCTTGTCGGGGCTTCGGGGATGGCTGTAGAGTTATTTATAGGTGCTATAGCACTCTTTTTATGGATTAATATGGAGCCAGGGACTCTTAGATCAATCCTATATAACATGATTTTTATAGCGAGCATATCCTCAATCCTCTTTAATGGTAATCCACTGCTTCGCTATGATGCATACTTTATCCTGGCAGATTTAATAGAGATTCCAAATCTCGGACCAAGAGGGATTCGGTATCTCGGTTACCTCTTCCAGCGTTACCTCTTCGGACTTCGTGACATTGAGCCTCCGATTTCAACCCCGGGGGAACGTAGATGGTTTGTTGTATATAGCATATCTTCATTCTTTTATAGAATTTTCATATATGCCTCTATAATTATGTTTGTTGCAAGCAAATTCTTTATTGCAGGAATGATTATGGCGATGTGGGCAATTTTCAGCATGATTATTCTTCCGGTGGGTAAGGCAGGAAAATTTCTTTTCTATTCCCCAAGACTTGGTCGGAAAAGGGGCAGGGCAATCCTTGCAAGCAGTTCTGCTCTTGCATTGATAATAGTAGTAATTGCATTTGTGCCAGTTCCACTCAGTACCCAGACAGAGGGAGTCCTCTGGATTCCTGAACAGTCCATCATCCGTGCAGGAGCAGATGGATTTGTAAATAGGGTGATTAGAGAGTCAGGGGTTATGATAAAGAAAGGGGAGTCCCTTATTGAATGCTTTGATCCTTTTTTACCTGCAAACATCCGCATCCTGGAATCTCAGCTTCGGGGGCTTAAAATCCTTTATGATACACAAATCCTAAATGATCGAGTTCAGGCAGAGATTACAGTAGATGAGATAAAGCATTTAAAGGCAGAGCTTGGACGTTCGAGAGAGAGGAATGAGGAGTTAATTGTGCGAAGTCCCTCTGATGGAATTTTCTACTCGCCAAT
This sequence comes from Deltaproteobacteria bacterium, assembly GCA_037440525.1. Lineage (GTDB taxonomy): Bacteria > Desulfobacterota > BSN033 > BSN033 > UBA1163 > JBBITW01. The sequence goes on along the minus strand of JBBITW010000133.1, from coordinate 3,370 downwards.
GTTACAGGATCTCCCCGGTCGCTATGTTAAAAGGGGTGAGCTATTAGGTTATGTTCTCAATCCTCAAACAGTAACGGTTCGGGTAGTTGTTGAACAGAAGGATGTTGATCTGGTTCGCCTGAAGACAAAAGGGGTAAAGATTAGATTTAGTGAGAAGATCTCTGAAACATTTCCAGCTAAGATAAAGAGAGAAGTTCCTTCAGCAACAGACCAACTCCCAAGCCGGACACTCAGTAAAGAGGGTGGCGGAGAGGTCCCGATTGATCCACGTGATAGGTTTGGGATAAAGGCCTTTCAAAAGGTTTTCCTTTTTGATGTTGAAGTTTTAAACTATGAAGGGTTATATAATGTGGATGGCCGTGTATATGTTCGGTTTGACCATGGGTGGGAGCCACTCATATGGCGGTGGTATAGAAGTTTAAGGCAACTCTTTTTAAGGAGGTTCAGTGTATAAGAGCCTTTCCATCCCGGTACCTTATTTATCAGGGATATATCCTGAGAGGAGGGAGCCTCGCATGGAATGGCTTGATCGTGTGGCAGCATCTGTAACAGGAGTATTTGCTCCCTTTATCAGGCCCCGAGCTTCCCGCTTTAGCTGGATTATCGACCTTGTGAATCAACACCGCCATTCAATCAAGAAATTGAGTGATGATCAAATATTAATAATGGCACGAAGCCTCGGTGAACGTCTCCGAAGAGAGGGATATAAAAAAGATATCGTCTCACAGGTATTTGCACTTGTTCGTGAAGTTGCACAAAGAACAATAGCCATGCCTCACTTTGATGTTCAATTAATAGGTGGGCTTGTTCTTCTTTATGGAATGATAGCAGAGATGGAGACAGGTGAGGGGAAAACACTTGTTGCAACACTTCCGGCCTGTGTTGCAGGCCTATCCGGTATTCCAGTCCATATCATCACCGTAAATGACTATCTCGCAGAGAGAGATGCAAACTGGATGGGGCCGATCTATAAGGCGCTCGGTCTTAAAGTAGGAATAATCAAACATGGCATGAGTTTTGAGGAAAAGAGAAAGGCTTACAGGGCAAATGTCACCTATTGCACAAATAAGGAGGTAACATTTGATTACCTCCGTGATCGAATTGTGCTCTGGGATAGGCCGAGTGAAGTAAGGCTTAAGCTTGAGCGCCTTTATGGAGAACGATCCCGGACTGACCGTCTCATTATGCAGGGTCTTCACTACGGTATTGTAGATGAGGCTGATAGCATTTTGATTGATGAGGCAAGAACCCCCCTCATTATTTCTGCTGAGGGAAATGAATACGATGAGGAGGCCCTTTACAGGCAGGCCATCGATATAGCAAAGAGATTGGAGCCCAGGATAGACTTCTTGATCTCCCCGAGCGAAAGATCGCTCGAGCTTACCGAAAAGGGAAAGGCTCGAATTAGGGATATGGTTTTATGGCATGGAAGGGTAGGACTGAACGTAAAACAGCGTGAAGATCTTGTCCGTCAGGCTCTGGTCGCACTTTACCTATTTTTCAGGGATAAACAGTATCTCGTCAAAGATGGAAAGGTTCAGATAATAGATGAATATACTGGGAGGTTAATGCCTGATAGATCATGGGAGAGGGGACTGCATCAACTAATTGAGATAAAAGAAGGCTGTGAGATGACGAGGCAGAAGGAAACACAGGCAAGGATAAGTTACCAGAGATTTTTCCGCAGGTATCTTCATCTTGCTGGAATGACAGGCACTGCAAGGGAGGTAGCAGGGGAGTTATGGTCTATTTACCGTTTGCGTGTAGTTACGATTCCTCCAAATAAGCCTCTTCATAGAAACTATCTCCCTGATCGAATCTATACCCGTTCAGATGATAGATGGGAGGCAGTTGTCAATCGAATTTCTGAGATGCACCGAAAGGGCAGGCCTGTCCTTGTCGGAACAAGATCGGTTGCCGCCTCAGAGCATCTCAGCTCCCTTCTTGAAAAAACTGGATTATCTCATCGGGTATTGAATGCAAGACAGGACAAAGAGGAGGCTCAGATAATTGCCCTTGCAGGAGAGAGGGGTGAGATTACTGTTGCAACAAATATGGCTGGCCGTGGAACTGATATCCGTCTTGGAGAAGGGGTAGCTGAACTTGGAGGTCTTCATGTGATTGCTACAGAGCGTCATGAGGCTCGTCGAATTGATCGCCAGCTTTTTGGGAGATGTGGAAGACAGGGTGATCCTGGAAGGTGTGAGGCTATTGTTTGTGTGGTAGATGAATTGATTGAGAGCTATGTGAGCAAACCATTGAGGGCATTTACAAGGCTTTTTCTTAAAGGTAACGAAAATATTTTAGGTAGATTGACTGGAAGATTCTTATTCCATCGAGCTCAGAAATCAGCAGAACGCCTTCATGCAAAAATGCGCTCTACACTTTTGAGGATGGATGAGCAATTGGGTGATGCACTGGCCTTCTCTGGCAGGCCTGAATAATAGGAGGAGTTTAGATGAGATTTATTAAGGTCTTAATTTTAATTGCATTGCACTTTATTTTTTTAACTCCATTTATCTCGAATGCCTTAGAGTTTGATGGTGTGATTGAGCCTCACAGGATTATCAATATCGGTGGAAGTGGAGTCCCGGGGATTCTTGAAACTGTAAATGTGGATAGAGGTGACCATGTTAGAAAAGGTCAGATTATTGCTACCCTACAGGCTGGTGTTGAGAGGGTATCTATGGAATTAGCTCGTTTTCGTGCTGAAATGGTAGCAGGTATTAAGGCCAAGGAATCAAATTTAGATTTTTATACACGTAAAAAGATAATGAATGAAGAACTTTACAAGAAGCAGGTTTTACCATTCAGTCAGATGGATGAGATAGAGACTAACAGGATATTAGCTGAAATGCAATTAAAAGAGGCCTTAGAGAATAAAAGGCTTGCTGAATTAGAATATAAAAGGGCTGTTGAGGTTTATAATAGAATGATTATCCGAAGTCCAATCGATGGGATTGTAGTCGAGAGATACTTATCGCCAGGGGAGTATATTGAAAATCAATCTATCGTTAAACTTGCACAGATTGATCCATTAAATGTAGAGGTTGTGCTTCCCGTATCTTATCTTCTTCAATTAAAGGTCGGGATGAATGCAAGGGTAATTCCTGAAAACCCGGTTGGTGGACAATACAATGCAAAGATTAAGATAATTGACAAGGTGGTTGATGCGGCAAGCGGGACTTTTGGTGTCCGTCTTGAACTTCCAAACCCTGGTTATAGATTACCTGCAGGACTCAAATGTAAAGTCATTTTTTTAAAATAGATCCTCCTTTCTTCTTCTCTTCCAATGAGACTGTGTCGTAATTCTATATAAGAAATGAAACCAAATGAGGCAAGGGACAAGCCCTTGCCCTACGTTTGTGAT
>JBBITW010000132.1:0-10280 GCA_037440525.1 Deltaproteobacteria bacterium | reverse complement strand
ACAGAAAAAGGAGACTCGGAATGACAAACATGGCATATACCTCATTGCGACACAGTCTCCTAATGGGAGGGGATAATTGTAAAGATTTAATTGCTCTGAGTAATAATTAATAAAATTGGAGGCCATGATGAGAGAGGCAGTGATTGTATCGGCTGTCAGGACAGCAGTTGGAAAGGCTCCGAGGGGGATGCTCAAGGATAGCCGGCCTGATGATGTTACGGCAATCCTTCTGAAAGAGGCTATTTCAAGGGTTCCCGGTCTTCGGCCTGAAGATGTGGATGATATTGTCCTTGGTTGTGCCTTTCCAGAGTCAGATCAGGGGCTAAACCTCGCAAGAGTCGTCTCTTTGAGGGCAGGATTTCCATATACTGTTTCGGGGCAGACAGTAAATCGGTTCTGTTCATCAGGGCTTCAGGCTATTGCGACTGCCTCCTATGAAATTATGGTTGGAGAGGCAGATGTAGTAATCGCCGGTGGAGTTGAGTTTATGAGTCAGGTGCCGATTATGGGTCTAACTCCCTCACCAAATCCCTATTTAGTAGAGAATTATCCCCAGGCATATACATCCATGGGCCTTACGGCAGAGAATGTTGCCGAGAGATTTGGGATATCGAGAGAAGAGCAGGATCGTTTTTCACTCCTGAGTCACCAGAAGGCTTCAAAGGCAATTCGGGAGGGAAGATTTAAGGAGGAGATTTTCCCAATTCCTGCAAAGGTAAAAGAGATAAAAGAGGACGGAACTGTTGCAGTCAAGGATGTGATATTCGATACAGATGAGGGGGTTCGATTTGATACTACACTTGAAGCGCTATCTTCGCTTAAACCTGTCTTTAAGGTAAATGGAACTGTTACTGCAGGGAATTCCTCTCAGACGAGTGATGGTGCAGCCATCCTTGTTTTGATGTCAACGAAGAGGGCAGATTCCCTCGGGATCAAACCCATGGCCATATTTAGAAGCTTTGCAGTAGCAGGAGTTCCTCCTGAGATCATGGGTGTTGGTCCAATTTATGCAGTACCGAAGGCCCTGAGAAAGGCAGGTTTAACACTAAACGATATAGGTCTGATAGAACTTAATGAAGCCTTTGCCTCCCAATCTCTGTATGTTATTCGGGAGCTCGGATTGAATTTAGATATTTTAAATGTTAATGGCGGTGCAATTGCCATGGGCCATCCATTGGGATGTACAGGCGCAAAGCTAACAACCACCCTGCTCTATGAGATGCGAAGAAGGAATGTCCGCTATGGGCTTGTAACCATGTGCATAGGGGGTGGAATGGGAGCGGCTGGGATCTTCGAAAATATTGGTGCAAAATGAAGATTGCAAATAATTTTTTCAAAGGAGGCTTTCATGCAAGATTATACAAAAGGGGGAGCATTTCTGATAGAATCGATCTCTCCAGAGGAAATTTTTACACCTGAAGATTTTACTGAAGAACAACGCCTAATTGCAAATGCCGGAACAGAGTTTGTTCTGGGTGAAGTTTCTCCCCTTCTCGAAGATATAGAAGAAAAGAAGGAAGGAGTTTTATCAGCTCTGGTGAAAAAGGCAGGGGAGTTAGGATTTCTCTCCGTAGAGATACCCGAGGATTATGGAGGACAGGACCTCGATAAGGTAAGCGTTCTGCTGTTGATGGAGAAGTTTTCCCAGGGAGGGGGAGCATTCATGGTTGCCTATGCTGTTCATACTGGTATAGGATCTCTGCCCATTATATTCTTTGGAAATCCTGATCAGAAGAGGCGCTACCTTCCAAAGATTGCAACAGGAGAGATGATTACAGCATATGCCCTCACAGAACCCGAAGCAGGATCAGATGCCCTTAACGCCAAAACAACCGCCATTCTGAGCCCGGATGGAAAATATTATATCCTCAATGGACAGAAACAGTTCATCTCAAATGCAGGATTTGCTGACCTCTTTGTTACCTATGCCAAGGTAGATGGGGATAAATTTACTTCTTTTATTGTTGAGCGCAGTTTTGAGGGAGTTTCACTCGATGAGGAAGAGAATAAGATGGGGATGAAAGGGTCATCCACAAGGGGTGTTATTTTCAGCGATGCTAAGGTCCCTGTGGAGAATGTCCTTGGAGAGATTGGAAGGGGGCATATTGTTGCCTTCAATACACTGAATATCGGACGTTTCAAATTGGGTGGAGGATGCCTTGGCTCATCAAAAGTAGCACTCCAGGACGGGGTGACCTATGCAAAGCAGAGGGTTCAGTTTGGAAGACCCATTTCTGAATTCGGCCTCATCAAACATAAGATTGCAGAGATGGCGATTCGTGTCTTTACTGTTGAGAGCATGGTCTATAGGACAGCTGCGTTGATTGATAAGATTCTCAAAGGAATCGACCATAATGCTCAAGATGTTGGCATCAAGATGGCAAATGGAATCGAGGAGTATGCTATAGAGGACTCTATCAATAAGGTCTACTCCTCAGAGATGCTGGACTATATTGTGGATGAGGTTCTTCAGATTTATGGTGGATATGGTTTTATTCATGATTACCCGGCAGAACGTCATTACAGAGATTCGAGGATTAATCGAATATGGGAAGGAACAAACGAGATAAACCGCCTTCTCATCATGGATATGTTGATAAAGAGGGCAATCAAGAATCGCCTTCCTGTGCTTTCTGAGGCAAAGAGACTATCAGAGCAACTTCTTGGTCTTCGGCCAGGGGTTGAATTCGATGATGGTGGACTTACACTGCAAAAAGAGATGGTTGAGATGGCAAAAAAGATGACACTTCTCGTAATCGGGGCTTCTGTTCAAAAATATATGATGAATCTCTCAGAGGAGCAGGAGATCTTAGGACTTATGAGTGATATGGTGATTGAGGTCTTTGCTATGGAAAGTGCACTTCTCAGGGCATTGAAGTCGATAGAGAGATCTGGAGATGAAAGGTATTCCATTCAGAAGGCAATGGTAAAGGTTTATGTCAATGATGCCTTCGGGAGAGTTGAATCCTTTGCGCGCCAGGTCCTTTCAGCCATCTATGAAGGAGATACACTTAGAACCCATTTATCAGCCCTCAGGAAATTGACCCGCTTCAATCCTGTAAATACCATTACCCTGAGAAGAGAGATTGCGGATTCAGTCATCAAATTGGGAAGGTATCCATTTTAAAAATAAATTTAACTTACAAAATTATTAATGATATCTGAAGCGAGGTTAATATGAGCGAAGAGACATTATTAAATTATTTTCACCAGCACCTGAAGGAACATCCCCAAAGGGTAGCTTTAAGAGAAAAGCAGTATGGCATCTGGCGTGATATCACATGGAGAGAATATGGGGAGAAGGTGAGGGAGGTTGCAATGGGGCTCATTGGCCTCGGTCTTAGAAAAGGGGAATGTGTATCCATTATAAGTGAGAATAGACCTGAATGGGTATATTCTGATTTTGGGATTATGTCTGCAGGGGGTGTCACAACAGGAATCTATGTGACGAATTCAGCTGAGCAGTGTGGTTATATAGTTAATAACTCTGAATCGAGATTCTATATTGCAGAGAATGAGGAGCAGTTTGATAAGGTTCTAAAATTTCGGAAGGATACACCTCATCTAGAGAAGGTGATTGTAATCGACATGGAGGGCTTAAAGAGATATAAGGATCCTATGCTTATGAGCTTTAATGATTTATTGAAATTTGGAAGAGAATTTTCGGAAAGAAATCCCCTCCTATTGGAGAAACGTCTGGGTGAGGTTAAGCCTAATGACCTTGCTGTTTTGATATATACATCAGGCACAACAGGTCCACCAAAGGGTGCAATGCTTACCCACAAAAATCTCCTTTTCATGAGCGAGGCTTTGGTTGGCGCTGTTCCTATACTTGAATCTGATGAGACATTATCCTTCCTCCCCCTCTGCCATATCTTCGAACAACTTTTTACCGTTATGGTCAATACCCGCTATGGCACAGTTGTAAATTTCATAGAAAACACAGATACGATCATGGACAACATGAGAGAGATTTCTCCAACTGTTGTCTATGGGGTTCCTCGAATCTGGGAGAAGTATGCCTCTGCGGTCATGATTCGTATGTCCGATGCCACATGGTTCAAGAGAAATGTTTTTAAAACATCCCTGGCAATAGGAATGAAACATGCCAATTTAGAATTAAATGCCAGACCCATCCCGTTTTATTTAAAATTGGCTTATTGGATGGCTTATCTCAGCGTTTTCAGGAAACTGAAGGAGAGATTGGGGTTTGATAGGGTAAGAATAGCTATTTCTGGCGCAGCACCTATTTCACCTGATGTCCTAAGGTTCTTTAATGCCATAGGGCTTCCACTTATTGAGGGATATGGTCAGACAGAGGGAACCGGTGTAACTACAGTCAGCCGCCTGAAAAATATCAAAGTGGGAAAGGTTGGCCAGCCTCTTCCTGGTGTAGAGGTAAAGATCGCTCCTGATGGAGAGATTCTTGTAAAAGGTCCTGGTGTATTTAAAGGCTATTTTAAAAATCCCGCTGCAACAGAAGAGACAATTAAAGATGGCTGGCTTCATTCAGGAGATGTTGGAGAACTCGATGAGGATGGTTTCTTGAAGATAACAGATAGGAAAAAGGATTTGATCATCACAGCAGGTGGAAAGAATATTGCTCCCCAGAACATTGAGAATCAACTCAAATTCAGCCCTTATATAAATGATGCGATTGTCATTGGAGATCGCAGAAAATATCTTGTTGCATTGATCGCAATCGATGAGGAAAATGTTATTAAATATGCACAGGATAATAAGATTCAATTTGGAACCTATTCGAGTCTGACCCAGAGCCCAGAAATCAAACAACTTATTCAGAAAGAGGTGGATAAGGTAAATAAGACCCTTTCGCAGGTTGAACAGATAAAGAAATTTACAATCATCCCCAAGAAGCTTTATGAAGAAGATGGAGAGGTGACTCCAACTATGAAGGTGAAACGGAAATTTATAAACGAAGCCTACAAGGATATTATTGAGAGTATGTATAAGTCATAGATGATATCTCTGAAAAACATTAAAAACTATTCTTATAGATAGATTATCTCCATCTCTTCTTACGTTTCCACCTCTGGTAACCCTTGATAGATTCCTCTGATCTGATACCAAGATAGAATTCCTTTACATCCTCATCCTCAAGAAGGACATTTGAGCTGTTGGCAGCAACAATCCTCCCATTTTCGAGGATGAAGCCGTAATCAGAAATCTTTAAGGCAATTCGCGCATTCTGCTCAACGAGAAGGATGGTTGTTCCCTCAGTGTTTATTACTTTTATGATACGGAAGATTTCTTTGACAAGAATCGGAGAGAGGCCGAGGGATGGTTCATCAAGCATGAGGAGTTTGGGCCTCGCCATCAATGCCCTTCCAATTGCGAGCATCTGCTGTTCGCCACCGCTTAGTGTTCCTGCCCATTGGTCTTTTCTCTTCGCCAGTATCGGAAAGAGTGAAATAACCCGGTCATAATCTTCTCTAATCCCCTTTTTATCCCTTCTGGTATAAGCCCCCATCCTTAAATTTTCTTCCACATTCAACTCAGGAAATACTTCCCTTCCCTCCGGGACATATGAAATACCTAAATGAACGATTTCCTCAGCATCCATCCCATCAATCTGTCTTCCCATAAATTCTATCGTCCCCTTGTCGGGTTGATCCTCAAGGAGACCCATAATTGTCTTGAGAATGGTTGTTTTACCCGCTCCGTTGGCTCCGAGTATACAGGCAATCTGCCCCTCTTCGATTTCGAGCGAAATCCCTCTTATGGCCATAATCAATCCATAGAATGTCTCTATATTTTTTACTTTAAGCAATCTCTTCCTCCTCACCCAAATATGCCTTTAAGACTTCAGGGTTTTTCTGAATATCCTTTGGCAGTCCCTCTGCGATCTTTTCTCCATAGTTCAATGTCAGTATCCTATCTGAGATATCCATTATAAGGTTCATGTCGTGTTCTACCAAGAGGACAGTGATTCCGAGGTCATCTCTAATGTCTTGGATTGAAAAGATCAGATCCCCCTTCTCCTCTAAGTTCATCCCTGCAGATGGCTCATCAAGAAGGATGAGTTCAGGTTCAAGGGCTAAGGCACGACCAAGTTCGACAAGTTTACGTGTGCCATAAGGCAGGTTTATTACAAACTGATTCCTGGCTGATTGTAAATCAAGAAACTCAATGATCTCCTCAGCCCTTTTTCTGTTTATTATCTCCTCTTTTGCTGCCTTTGAATTTTTGTAAATAAAGGTCGATCCTCCCCATACCCCTGTCTTCATATGTAGGTGTCGTCCAAGCATGAGGTTATCCATTGTTGACATGTAGGAGAAAAGCTCAATGTTCTGAAAGGTTCTTGCAATTCCCTTTCTTGCAACCTGATGGGGTTTTAAATATGTGATATCTTCTCCTTTAAATAATATCCTTCCAGACTCGGGTTTATAGATTCCACTGATACAGTTAAACACAGTGGTCTTTCCTGCCCCATTTGGACCGATGATGGAGTAAATCTCTCCCCTTTTGACTTCAAAGTCAACATGATTTAGCGCTCTAATGCCACCGAAAGAGATTGTCAGGTCTTCAATCTTTAGTATGGTCTCCATAAATAAAATCGCTCAATTTAGGTTACGAGATCTCTGAAATAGTATTCTTAGACTGCAATTTAACTTCTCAATGTCCGCATTCGAAGGGTTTGGAACCCTATCTCCCCAGTCATTTCAGGATTTTTTCAGAACTCTCATTATAATTATTTTGTTATTTTTATCCAATCGGTGAGTTTTTCAATCTTTCCATCCGCTCTTACCTTCCCGTACCATAGATGTTTTGCTCCCTGTCTGTCCGAAGGACTGTAGCTAATTGGACCACCAATTCCACGGAAATCTTTCATGTTCTCTAAGGCCTTCATCAGAGTATCGTTATTCAAATTTCTTCCTGCCCTTCTCACACCCTCAACAAAAGGTTCAGCGAAAAGGATACCGGCAATATAGAAGATTCCCCATCTCTCCTGGGGTGCCAATTTTTTATGCCATTCACGATATTTTACCATAAGTGGGTGGTTTGAATCCGGGGGTTCAATAAAATTTGAATGGATCATACCTGCCCACATACCTTTTGTTATCTGAAGCATGAAGGGGGCATCAGAAAGTGTGTTTGTTGTTCCCCATTGTGGTTTAAAACCGATTTTTGCAGTTTCAGCCAGAAGCAATGCGGCATGAGCAGGGGTTGTTACCATGATGGCTGCTTCAGCCCCTGATTCCTTGAGTTTAAGTGCGTGGGTGCTCAAATCCCTGTCTGTCACCTCTGCAGAGACTTTAACAAGAACATTACTATTTTTCTCTTTAAGATAACGTTCTACACCCATCAACCCCTGTTTTCCATAAGAGTCGTTCTGATAGAACACAGAAATCTTTTTAAGCCCAAGTTTCTCATAAAAGTAGCCAGTGAGGGTATACATCTCATCATCATAGAGAGGATAAAGGGCAAATAGGTATCTTTGAAATGGTCTGATCCATTCATAAACTCCTGTGACAGGGCCAAACCAGAAGACATTGTTCTCCATAAGATAATCCTTTACTGACATTCCAGTTGCTACCCCGACACCACCCACAATGGCAAAGACTCCTATGTCCTCGACAAATTCCTTTGCAATGGCTTTTGTTTTAGCTGGCTGGTATGCATCATCACGAAGGAAATATTTGAACTTTCGGCCATTGATTCCACCTTCTTCATTTATTATTTTAAAAAATAAATCTGTCCCCCGGGCGACCGAACCCCATCCCGAAGCAGGTCCTGTTTGAGGTCCCCATTGACCAACAAGGATCTCAGTATCTGTCACACCTCGAACCTTTTGTGAAGATGCCCAGGTTGGAATAATCAGGATCGAAAAGATTAACAATAATAGAAAAAATTTGCCTCTTTTAAACATATTTATTCTCCTCCTTTCCTGAATTTTCCCCTCACCAATTTTCATCCAGGGGATATGGATATATTGATTTAAACCTTTTTAATATAATGTTTCGCCAGAAGCCCACTTGGCCTTATACATAGCATTAATACGATGATTATAAATGCCACCACAGATTTAAAGGCCAGAGAGACATACCCCCCAAAGAGGTTCTCAATTATTCCTAACATCGCTCCTCCCACGGCAGCACCAGGGAGGCTTGTCATTCCACCAAGGACTCCAGATGCAAAACCCTTAAGTAGTGGATCCATCATCATTGGAGGATCAAGGACTCCAAGGGCTGCAATTAACATTCCTGCAACTGTTCCGATAAGAGAACTTAGTGCCCATGTAAAGGAAAGTATCCATTTGGTCCTAATACCCATGACACGCGCTGCGATGGGATTCTGTTGAGTAGCCCTCATCGCAATCCCCAACTTGGTATAACGGAAAAAGAGGAAAAGGATAAATATCAGGACAAGGGAGATCAAGATTGTCCAGAAATTGATTTTACTGATTAGTAAACCCCAGATGTTATAAGTATCTATATTTGAGACAGGAAATGGAAGAGATCTCTGGTCTGGTCCCCATTTCCATCCAGCAAAACCCATAAGAACCATTTCAAAACCGAGGGTGATGATGATTAGCCCCAATACGGTTGGATTCTTTGCTCGTCTGAGGAAGACCATCTCAAAAGAGATTCCCAGGAGGATAGCAAAGAGGAAAGTAATAAGTACTGCCCACTGGAAGGGGATCTGGTAATTTTCGAGGAGTGTAAATGTTACAAAGGTACTTATCATTGCCATCTCCCCCTGTGCGAAGTTTAATACTTCAGAGCTCTTATAGATTATGACCATCGCAAGGGCGAGCAATCCATAACATGCCCCAACAGCCAATCCACTTACAATCAATTGTCCGAACATACTTATCTCCCAATATCTCTTCTCTTCTGCGTCCTTTATATCATTTGAATCTTTTGATTCATCTTTAAAATGGCCATGTCTTCCAGTAACGTTTGCATCGAATCCAGAAACCGAATATCCCCAGTGGTTCAAAGAGGACGATCATGATCATTATCAATCCATAAACGATAACAGCAACATTAGAAATTCCCGCAACACTCATATATTTTTCAGAGAAACTGACAAGTGCAGGCCCTATTGCTGGAATTTCCTGGATTGCATGGAGTTTAATATCGAGATAGGTCATAAGGGCTGCTCCAGAAATAGAGCCCATGATTGATCCCAATCCCCCAACGACCACCATAGCAAGAAATGTAATCGACATGATGAGGTGGAAACTCTCGGGATTTATGAATCCGAGGATAAAGGCATAAAGCCCTCCTGCGATTCCTGTATAAAAGGCACTGACTGCAAATGCCAGGGTCTTGTAATAGGTAATATTTACTCCCATGGCCTCTGCGGCAATATCACTATCCCTGATAGCGATAAAGGCACGTCCCACTCTTGTTTTCATCAATTTTAATGCCCCGATTGTCATGAAGATGGCGATGAGTAAAATCATGTAATAGTAATGGAGATCCCTCATTGGACTTCCAAAGAGGTAGAGCTTTGGAGCCTGAAGTCCCATTCTTCCTCCAAAGAATTCCATATGTTTGATAATCGTTGTGATTGTCATTCCAAATCCAAGAGTTGCTATGGCAAGATATGGTCCTTTTAATCGAAGGGCTGGTAGGCCTAAAATAAATCCGAATCCCGAAGAGATGAAACCAGCAAGAGGTAGGGAGACCCAGATAGGAAAATCATATTTTAAAATGAGTATTACACATGTAAACGATCCAATGGCAAAAAATCCAGCATGCCCCATTGATATTTGGCCTGTATATCCAACGAGGATATTAAGGCCAATTGCTACAATGGCATGAATGATAATTAGGTTAACAACATAGATAGAGAGTCCAAGGATGTGATAAGTTTTAATCAACCAGGGCAAAATTGCAAGGAATATAAGAAAGATTATTGTCCAGATAAGTACGGTTTTGCTTTTAAAGAGTTCAATATCCTCATAGTAATCTCTCTTCATATCCATTGGAGATAACCTTATTGTATATGATCGTTTCTTCTATGGTGGAATGTCAATTAATTTAAAAATCGGTATGATTTAAGTAAGTATTATATCCCTAAGAGCAGGGTTGTCAATCTTTTTTTGGTTGATCTTTAAAAAGTTTTAAGAGGGTTGACTTTTTGTAAAAGTTCTACGATAATTCTATCAAAGGGCGCTTAGTTCAGGGGGAGAACGCCTGCTTCACACGCAGGAGGTCACTGGTTCAAATCCAGTAGCGCCCACCATTTATTTCTCCTCTCCAATTCATCCCTTAAATATAGATACTCAAACATCAAAATGATACATT
>JBBITW010000131.1:0-10412 GCA_037440525.1 Deltaproteobacteria bacterium | reverse complement strand
TCAACATATCCAGGTGACAATCCATCATATGTAAAATATCCACCCCTTCCACTATAAGTATATGCATTTGGATAAACCTGACCAAATGGACCTACCTCTGTAGTTGCAGAGAGAGAACCTGCTTCTCCTGTTGCTTTTGCCTGGTAAACAGAGGATGTAATTGATAATGAAGTGCTCCAATCTGATGATCCACCTGAATTAGATTTTGAATCAGGCAGGCTATTAGATACTGAAGTATCAATGTCTGTCCATTTATCAGTCCATGTTATATCACCTGTAATACTTATACTATCCCAATCCAGGATTGCCTCTGTTATTGCAAAAGAGGCCATTGCGTTGCCTGTTAAAAAGATGGAAAAGAGACTGATGACTAATAAACTTAAAATCAATTTTTTTGTCTTCATTTTAGCCCTCCATTCTAAAAATATATTTAAATTTATATCAAAATTATTGGGATTCTGTCAAGTAAAAAATTTGATTGTGAAAATTATTTTTTAACCTGTAAAGTGTTGTAAAATCGTGATAATTCGTGTAAAGATATTTTCAGTTTTTTAAATTATACTAAGGGAAAAGATTCCTCGCTTCGCTCGGAATGACATAATGGGAACGGAATGACTGAAAAAGGATAGCTGTCATTTCGAACGAATGTGAGAAATCCATCCCAAATTGTCATTTCGAACGAATGTGAGAAATCTAAACAATAGGATTCCTCGCTTCGCTCGGAATGACAACGGGGGGAGCGGAATGACAATGGGGGGGGCGGAATGACAATGGGTGGAATGAAAATGGGGGAGCAGAATGAACAAGAATGGAAGTCATTGCGAGCCGAAGGCGTGGCAATCCAGTTTAAAACAGATTGATACTTCCGATGAGTCTTGACCAGAGTGAGTGAAGGTCAATGACAAAAAGGTGAAAAATTATAACCACCAGTATAAATGCAAATATTCCTCCAAATATTAAATTGTAATTCTTACCCTTCTCCTTTTTCTCATTGACTTCAGAAGATGTGAGGAGTTTTATTAATCGGTTCTGGTTCTCCATACCCTCAGAAATGGTTTTATCTATATTGGTGAGGCGATATATCAATGGCTCCCATTGTTTCTTATCTATTACAACATCTTCTTTTTTGTCTTTACTCGTCTTTTTACCAGTTTCCTCAAAACCAATCTTAAATGAAGTGGCAATCTCGGTAATAAGCCCGAGCTTTGAATCCATACTTCTTAAAACATCTTCTAACCTTGTTATATCTGCAGAGGGAGGCACCATTTGTGGTTCCTTTTCAACCTCTTCCTTTTTTTCTGGTAAAAGTTCCCAGCTCGATCTATCCTTCAATACATTTTTAACCAGAGAGTGGTCAATCTTTCTGAGCTCGTCTGCCATCCCGTAAACAAGACACATATGACAGACTGCATTTATAATACGTGGTATTCCTCCTGAGTAGTTGTATATCTCTTCAATAGCCTCATCATCAAAAATGTCAAGATCAGGCCCCTCTGCCCTCTCTATACGATAACGTATATAAGCACCTGTTTCATCCCTGTCGAGGGGACCAAGATGATAGCTCACCTCAATCCTCTGCGAAAGCTGACGAAGCCTCTCCCATCTAAGCTTCTCCCTCAAAGCTGGCTGTCCAACAAGAATTATCTGAAGGAGGTTTTCGCTTCCTGCGTCGAGGTTGGAAAGCATTCTGATCTCTTCAAGGGTCTCAAATGGCAGGTTCTGTGCCTCATCAAGAATCAATATAACATAACGGTCTTTCTGAAACTGCTCAACTAAAAACTTCCCGAATAACTCAATTAGCTCGGATTTTCCTTTCCCTTCGTGAGGCAGAGAGAATTCCTGGCAGATAATCCTCAAAAACTCTTCAGGGTTAAGATATGTCTGGGAGAGGTAAACTATTGGAAGGTCTTTTTTAATAGTTCTTAAAAGGTAGTTTAGAAGTGTTGTCTTACCTGTTCCTATTTCACCTGTTATTACGATAAAACCTGCCCTTTCATATATACCATATTCGAGGTATGTAAGGGCTATATCGTGCTTTCTACTTCGGAAGAAGAAGTCAGCATTGGGTAGAAGCTGGAATGGTTTTCTCTTAAACCCGTAAAACTGTTCGTACATATAGAGCGATTTTTATGAAACCTTTGAATAATAATATGTCTCAGAGTATTCCTTTGGTGGGATCTTATATCTGTTTAGAACAAAACCAAGGAGCTTTTCCTTAGGGATTAGATCCACTGCCTTTTTTACATCCTGAATGGAAGTCCTCTCTGCCCTAACCACCATAAGCACACAATCCACCATAGGTGCAAAGGCAATAGCATCGGCAACGCTCAGAATCGGCGGGACATCAAAGAAGACATATCGATCACTGTAGCGGGATTTTATCTCGCTCACCAGGGCCTTCATCTTTGTGGAACTCAGGACTTCGGATGTATCACTGATTGTTTTACCCCCTGAGATAATGGTAAGCTTCTCAATACCTGGCCAGATAATAAGCTCCTGAAGGGGGCGATCATCCATAAGGGCATCAATCAGTCCCCTCTCACTTGAAATCCCCATCATCTTATGGATCTGCTGTTGCCGGAAATCACAATCAACAAGAAGGACTGTATGATTGAATTCCCTCGAAAATGTCAGGGCAAGATTCACTGCTGTAAGGGTCTTACCCTCTTCAGGAAGGGCACTTGTAATCATAATAGTATTCCATCCATTAGGAGCTGTCTTCTGAAGTATCTGAGTTCTTAGTATTTTATAGAATTCAACCTCCGCCGCATCAGAGGAGATACATACCAGGCGATTTTCAGTAAGAGTTTGGGGGTCAATCTCAAATTGTTGCGATTGTGAATAAACTGGTGAGATACGCCCAATCTTATCCACCTTTGAAATCGTTGGAACAGGCTCCTTTACTGCCTCTTCCCTTTTCTCCTCTACCTGCTCCTGTTTTACCTTTTCAAGTGCCTTTCGAAGTTTCTCCATATATTTCTCCTTTACTTAAATTGCGAGTCTTCTCGTCAATCTTGCCCAGAAGACATCAAGATCCATGATAAAGAAATGGAATATTAGAATACCAACAATAATTGCCCCGATGATCGAAGCAATAATAATCACTCTCCTCTTTTTCATCCTGACAATATCCTTTAGGATTAAGATTTCAGGGATATTTGCGAGAACTGAAAAACCTGTTTCCCTTACAAGAACATCTGCACTTCTAACAGATTGATCGCTGTGCTCTTTTAGAGAAACTGTTCCTATCCCACTCCCGATCCCAAGGATCAAACCAATAAGAAGAATAGCTGGTATGTTTGGACTTACAGGTTTCTCAGGCATTCTCGGAGGGTCGATCAATGTAAAACGCTCCCCCATCTGCTCTTTCTCAAGACCATAGGCAACCTTTGTCTCCATATGCTTCCTCATCAGGTCATCATATTTTGCCTGCAAATTGTTTCTTTCAACTGTGAGTGCCTTATAGCCTTCCTCCACCTTTGGTGATGCCTGGATACGCCTTCTATATACATTCATCTTTTCCTGAGCCGCCTCTATCTGTTTCTTTACAGACTCTATCTCTGCCTGTGTGCTTGCAAGTTGCGAGGCAACACTTATGTAGGCAGGATTATCAGGCTTATCACCTATTGCCTCTCCACTGGTTATTTTGAGTTTATTTTCAAGCTCTGAAATCTCAGCCTTTGTCTTTATGACATCAGGATACTGATCTGTGTAGCGCGTCTTCAGAAAAATGAGCTGAGCTCTTAGCTGTTTTAAACGCTCCTTATCAGGATTGGCCAGATCAGGTGGGATACCTGCAAGCTCAGTCTGCAGGGCTACCTCTCTCTCTTTAAGGGTTCGAAGTTGAATCTCAAGCTGTTCAATCGACCTCTCCACCCGATCGAGTTCCTGAAGATTCATCTGTGTGAGCTCTGGAAGGGTATTTAGATGTTTCTGTTTATAGGTTGCAATTCTCGCATCTAAATTTGCCAGTTTCGCCTGAACATCTTTTAACTCTTCTTCAATAAACCTTGTTGCACCAACTGTCTTCTCCTCCCTGGTTCTAAGATTCTCTTCCAAGTAGAGGGAGGCAAGGACATTTGCAACCTGCTGGACAATACTCGGATTCTCTCCCTCATATGAGACTGTAAAGGCAATGGTTGCGGCGGTTGGCCTTCCTGTCCTTCTATCTACCACATCAGCACTTATCGTCTCAAATTTTATATCTTTCCTCATCTTCTCTATGATCTCTTCTATGACCCACGTCCTTCGAAGATCAGCATATAGATTAAAACGATTTATTATCTCAAGGAGTCTTGATGAGCTCATGATTCGCTGATTGATTGACTGGAGTCGCTGTTCTGCATAACTCGTTACAGTGGACATTACATATTCCCTCGGAATCTCCTGCTCTTCGATAAGGATTGTTGCTGTTGAACGATATATTGGAGGAAGGGCAAATGCCACAATCAGCCCAATGGCGAAGACTATAATTATTGGTAATATGAGACTCAATTTCCTCCGCCTGAGGATCTCTTTAAAATCTTGAAGTGTTTTTGTCTCCTGTTCCATATATATAACCTCACTCAAATAATGGATATTGAATAGTAAAGTAGATCATAAAAAGATTTCTCTTTGCATCTGTATCAGCTTCTTTATCCTTTATAAACGTAAATGAATACGATGCCTCAAGTGCAATATCCTTTGTAAATTCATAACGTATTCGAGGGTTTATCCGGAAGGTAGCCTCATCTATGGATGCGGTTGAGTATTTCCCTCTCTCTGCGCGATTAATATAATAGCCCATTGATAAACTCCCCAGAAGCTCATAAGTAAACCTGTGAGTAATAGAGAGAGTAAAAGAGGTCCTTTCAGAAACCCCCACAGTTCCTGATGCTGGCATTATACGATGATTAAAAGTTAAATCTCCGGTTGTCTTTGCTCCCTTTTCTGTCTTTTCACCTCTGTAAGAAAGTGTTGCCTGACCAACCCAGCCAAAGCCTTTCTCCTTATCCCTTTCCCTTACAATCCTGAAGAAGGGAGGAATAAAAACAAGTCTTTCAACCTCAAATTCGGAATGAACATAGCTTGCCCCACCGTCGAGAAGGATGTTCCATTTCTCACTGATAGCCCTGCTCATTCCAATTGTCCCGTAATAATTGTCAACATCTGTTTCTTCAAAGTTATAACGATAATATCCAATATTCGCCCTTCCAAGGGTATTTGGTATATATTTACTTATGTCGTGGATAAGGCCAAGATTTACGCCATGTGAAGTTGTATCTACATATTCAGGATCACGTTCGTAATCGTATAGTTCAAATGAATAAGAGAGTTCTGACTTTGTCTTTTCTGTAAATGTATATTCGGCTCCACTGCTGAAATTGTATTTATAGCGTCTTATCGCCTTTGTCACAAGGCCTGTCACTTCAAGATCCCTGTCAGGGGAGAAATCCTTCGTGAATCCTGCGTCAGCCGAAACCTTGAGTTTTGGGTGGATTGAATAGCGTAATCTGCCATTATAAAATTGATCCAAAAAATTTAAATCTTCATTTTTTGCATAGATAAGTCCGCCTAAACGAGCGGAGAGATTTAAATCAAGTCTCTCTGTTCTATTTATAAGCTCAAGACCTGGCAAAATGGTGGTGATAAAATCATCCTTTTTATCCTTTTCAGTAAAGAAGAGGTTATCATTATATTCCTCTTTGATGCCTATAGAAGGGATCAGCTTAAATTCATCACCTATTACCTCTCCTGAAAGTAGAAGAAAGTATATGAAAAGAAAATGGACGAAGGTAAAAAGAAAAGATTTATAAGTCATTTTTTTAAGATAACAAGCCATTCTCATGAAGTCAACCCTCTATAATTAGGTCTCTGAAAAAGTATTTATTAGGGTCTTATAGAGTGGGGAGGTGGGGTGGAAAAGCCTTCGAGCGGATACCGATAATAATATGGCACCATTGATTAATACCCTGAAAATGCATGATTTTCTTTGAAGCGATTGTAAGCAATTTAACTTCTTAATGTCCGCATTCGAAGGGTTTGGAACCCTACCTCCCCAATCATTTTTGCACTTTTTCAGAACTCCCATAATCTTCCATTAAAGAAGGTTTAAGGCACAACTACTACATCACCCCTTTTTAGTATGATATTCTGTTCAAGATTCTTACCCTCTACAACATCGTCGTAATGAAATTTAAAAATCTGTGTCTTATCCCCTTCTTTGCGAAATATCTTGATTTTATCCCTCTTTGCAAAAGGGGTAAGCCCCCCTCCTATAGAGAGTGCCTGAAGGACATCTACATTTACATTTAGTAGAAATCTTCCAGGATTATTCACCCTCCCAATTACATATATGAGCATGCTGTTTACCTGTTTGACCTCAAACAGGAGGGTTACATCCGGCACAAAGGCAGAAAGCTTCTCTGCGATCTCTTTTTTCAGTTGTGCAACTGTCTTTCCACTCGCAATTACCTCGCCAATCAATGGAAAGGATATCCTTCCATCGGGTAAAACAACAACTTGCCTCGTAAGTGTTTCGTCCTTCCATACAGAGATATCAAGCACATCTCCAGGACCAATCAGATAATCTTTATCTTCCTTAACTTCCTTAGCTTCTTCGGCTGCCCATAAGTTTTGTGAAACCACTAAGATCGAAAAAAATATAAAAACAAAAATCAAAACCTTTAAAAAATCTTTTTTGGCCATTTGATCATACCTCCTTGAAGTTTGATTTAATAAAATGGCAGGGATTCAAAACCCTGACAAAAATCTACGTTTTGAATACTTTTACCATTATTCCAATCAAAAATTGAAGAAAATTTCTTTCCATTTGTCCATTATAAAACATTGATATTAAAATTTATATTAATTCTACCCCTATTGTCAAGAGAAAAAAATAAAAAAAATTTATTTGTAAAATCCAGATAATTCATGATAAATTCTGTTAAATTTCAACTAAAATTGAGCGATTTTTTATTAAGTATTGTTAATTATTTATAATTTTAATCTAAATTGAGCGATTTTTTACTAAAAGCCTTTCCGCCAAAGGCGGATCAGTCATTGCGTGGCAATCCGAAGAAGTCGTTGCGTGGCAATCTCATAGATTCCTCGCTCCGCTCGGAATGACATAAAAGGGAAGTCATTACGAGGACCCTGCACTTGATGTGGGGGACGTGGCAATCTCACGAGACTCCTTACATGCATACTGGAGGTAGGATTAGGCAATCAACGGCGTTTAACAACCCTTCAATTTGGGTTTAAGATCTTTTATGTTAGAATGATAAATTGATACTAAAAATTTTTTAATAATTCTTTTATAAATTAATTATTATGGAGACGATAGAATATTTTTCAGATTTTTTAATGAAGATAGGGGCACCAAACATTTTGGCCATTGGAATCGTTATCATCCTTGTATGGCTTATAATTTCTGGTTTTATTAAAGGATACAGGAGAAGGGGAAGAAAAACCAAAGATAACAATGAGGATTGAAATGAAATTCTCAAGACCTTTTCCTTTGAAACCTCCATGAGAGAAGAAAGGATATCGTTAAGGCAAGAAACATACCTGACATAGAGAATAGGAAGAATAGAAGGATTAGCCTTTCTTTCATTTCTCTATACTTGGCCTCCATCATTCCTACATAGAGCATGCCAACAATCTTTCCCCTGACATCTAATATAGGCTCATAAGCTGTAATATACCAATCATCCACTACAAAGGCCCTCTTTATCCATGGTTCTCCCATTAAAAGCACCTTTTCCTGAACCTCTTTCATAGCCCGAGTTCCTATGGCCCTGTTTCCTTCCTTATCCATAACATTTGTAGATATTCTCAAATCCCCCAAAAAGATGGTAGCTGTTCCAATCTCTTTACCCTTATATTTTACATCTTTAAAAACAATCTCTTTTATTCTGTCAACTATCTCGTAATTTCAATTTATAAGAATACCTCCTATCAAGACGCCCAATGTCTCTCCATTAAAATTGGAGATCGGGTAAGAAGCCTTTAGAACCATACCGGAGGTTTCTTCAAACTCTTTAACAGACTTTTCCCTCTGAGTGGGAATAGATACCATAGCTGCTTTCTTTGAAAGAACCTCACCCTCCCTGCGTAACTCTTCACCTGAAAGGACTTGAGTGCCTGAGAGTCCCTTTCCCTCTAACCCTGTTTTAACAAATATATCTCCGATTAAACTGTCTCCTGATGCTTCGGGATTATGAAATCTAAATATGACAATCCCTTCTCTGTCTGTTAATGTCAGGAAATCCAGTTTCTCCTCTACCATCAATTTAGTAATTTCTTTCCGAATGGGTAAAATATTCTTATTTCTTAATGCATTTTTCAATATATACCTTATTGAGAGCCAGTGAATTGTCCGCTCAATATCCCTGAGCTTAGAATTATAAACCCAGCGAGCTGTATTAAGATCTTCTTTCACCCTTTCTTGTGCCTCAAAAATGATTTGATCTGTAATGAGGGAGTTTACAATAAGACTTGTCACAACCCCTATAAGACAGGCAATAACCAGAAATATAAGGGTTAATTGTGTTTTTGTTGAAATTTTCATATAATATAACTTACCAGAAACAAAGGAAAAAGTAAAATAAAAAATTTTTCTTGCTATAATTATCTTTTTCTGTTAAATATATTGTGAAAAAATTCATAAATTTAAATTGACCTATCTGATACTTCAGAAGGGAAATTAAATAAAATCACACGACTAAGAAAGGAGGTTCTTGATGGGAAAGTTTGATGCGATATACGAGGATTATATGAAGAGGCGAAAGGCAGTTCTCGAAATGGGTGGAGAGAAGGAATTAGCTAAACGCCGGGAGAAAGGCCAGACTAATGCGCGGGAAAGGATAGACATGCTAATTGATCCTGGAACTTTTACAGAGGTTGGCACCTTTGTAACCCACCGCCAGCATGAATTTGGAATGGCAGGGAAACTCATCCCTGCTGAGGGAGTGGTTACTGGATATGGAAAGGTCAACGGCAGATGGGTTGTCGTTGCCTCTGAGGATTTTACATCCATGGCAGGTTCTTTCGGTGAATATCACGGGAAGAAATTCGTATGGGCACTTGATTTTGCGAAAGAGAAGGGGTGGCCTTTCATTGGTATCAACGATTCCGGGGGGGCACGCCTCCAGGAAGGAATGGATACACTTGAGTCATATGGCTGGACCTTCCGTGCCCAGATACTTGCCTCAGGGATTGTACCACAGATTGCATTGCTGCTTGGACCATGTCTTGGAGGACAGGCCTACCATCCAATCATGAATGACTTTCTGATCCAGAGTAAAAAAACAGGATTTATGGGAATTGCAGGACCAGCATTTGTCAAAACACAAACAGGAGAGGACATAAGCTTAGAGAAACTTGCAGGATGGGAGGCACATGCAGTAAAATCAGGTGGAACCCATATCGTTGGAGAGGATGATAAAGAATGTATTGAGTTATGTAAAAGACTCCTTTCCTATCTTCCATCAAATAATAGAGAAAAACCACCAAGGATTGAGACAAATGACGATCCTAACAGGATTATACCTGAACTTGATGATTTTCTACCTGATCCAGAGCTTCGGAAACCTTACGACATGTATCCTCTGATCGATATGGTAGTTGATAAAGGGAGTTTCTTTGAAATCCATAAATATTTTGCACGAAACCTCATTGTTGGGTTTGCAAGATTTAATGGATTTTCGGTTGGAATTGTGGCTAACCAGCCTAAAATTCTCATGGGTGGATTGGATTGCGATGCTTCAGATAAACTTGCAAGGTTTGTTCGTTTCTGCGATCTATTCAACATCCCTCTTGTGACCTTTGTCGACTGCCCTGCATTCTGGATTGGCTCTCCACATGAATGGAAAGGAATTCTACGCCACGGAGCAAAAACCCTTTTTGCCTGGGCAGAAGCCACTGTCCCTCTAATCTCTATCATCATAGGAAAGTCCTATGCAGGAGCTCATTATGCGATGCTCGACAAGAGTATTGGAGCTGACCTTGTCTTTTCATGGCCAACAGCTAAGGTAAATATCGTTGGGGCTGAAACAGCAGCAAGTGTCATCTTTGCAAAGGAGATTAAGTCTTCTCCAAATCCAAAAGAGACTGCAAAGACACTGATTCAGGAATATCGAACCAAATATGAGCACGCATATCAACCTGCAGAGCGAGGTTATACCGATGATGTGATCATGCCCCACGATACGAGAAGATATGTCTGTGCCGCACTTGAGCTTTTACAGAACAAGCAGGTTGCAAGGCCATGGAAAAAATATTCCAATATTAATTTATAAATATCCATAACAGGATTTTCAAAGGAGGGAGGTCAAGAGTCTTTGGGCCTCCCTCTTTTTTATAGAAGCTTTGTGGTATCATTAATTTATGATTCAAAAGGTCTCTGAAAAAGTATTTAAAAAGAGTCTTAT
>JBBITW010000130.1:0-10484 GCA_037440525.1 Deltaproteobacteria bacterium | reverse complement strand
ATTGAAAAAACAGCCAGATGTCAAAATAGGTATTATTGATGGAAAACCCGAAATATCGGGTTTTCTTAATGGAAATTTCCAGGTAAATGGATTTGGTCTTATCTCAGGGCGTTTTTCAGTAGAGACCAAAGAGGGAGGCTTCATCTTTTGCGATTCTAATGATCGTAAGGTCTTCGGCCTCTCATCAATCCGTCTAATACCTGAAAAGGGCTCTACATTCACCCTATTTGATGTTCCGATCGGGAAGGACTTTCACTGGGAGAAAAGGAGTGATCTTACCTTTGAGGGAGAACTCATTTTCCAGCTTAAAAACCATAAATCAATCTCCGCAATAAACAGAATCCCAGTTGAAGATTATCTAAAAAGTGTTATTACCTCGGAGATGAATGCCTCTTCTCCTTTTGAATTCTTGAAGGTTCATGCTGTCCTCTCCCGGAGTTGGTTGCTTAAGACTATCTCCCGAAAGGAGAAGAAGGGATTAAAAGAAAAAGTTGAAGAAGGAGAGATTATAAAATGGTATGATCAGGAGGAACACGAACTATACGATGTCTGCTGTGATGACCACTGCCAGCGTTATCACGGGATTAAGAGGAGTGGGTCAAGAGGGCCAGCAAAGGCAGTTGAGGAGACCTCTGGATTGGTTCTAACATATCAGGATGAAGTCTGTGACGCCCGATATTCAAAGGCATGTGGAGGAATTACAGAGAGGTTCAATACAGCATGGGATGATAGAAGATTTCCTTATCTCGAAGGCATAGTAGACTCATCATTTTCATATCCTAAAATTATAAGTGAGGAAGAGGCTATCAGGTGGATTCTATCGGAGCCCGAGGCTTACTGTAATGTCAAAGACGAGGAGATTCTCCATAAGATTCTTCCTGAGATAGATCAAAAGACAGAGGACTTTTTTCGCTGGAGAGTAGAATATACCCGTAAGGAGTTAGAAGATATCATAAAAGAAAAGTCAGGCATTGATTTTGGAAACCTTAATGAAATCATACCTCTTAATCGTGGGCCTTCTGGCAGGATATTTCGTTTAAAGATTGTCGGGTCAGAAAGGGCTGTGATTGTTGGTAAAGAGCTTGAGATAAGGCGCTGGCTTTCTCGTACCCACCTCAATAGTAGCGCATTCATTGTAAAAAAGGGGTATAATAGTCAGGGAGAGACCGAGCGTTTTATATTTCATGGCGCAGGCTGGGGACATGGTGTAGGGCTATGTCAGATAGGTGCATCAGTTATGGCCTTGAGGGGATTCTCAATGGAAGAGATATTGAGACATTATTTCCCTGAGACGAAGATAAAGAAGATTTATTAGTTATGGGCATAAAAAGAAGAGATTTTCAAAACCCCTGGCTATGGGTTCCATCTTTATACATTGCCGAAGGGATTCCCTACACACTTGCGATGACAGTTTCGGTCATCCTCTATAAACGCCTCGGTGTATCGACTAAGGATATAGCCTTTTATACAGGATGGCTCTATCTTCCATGGATCATAAAACCACTCTGGAGTCCTTTTGTAGATCTAATGAGGACAAAGCGCTACTGGATTGTTCTTATGGAGCTTATAATCTCTTCATCCATTGCGTCGATTGCATTTACCATTCCTTTAAATAAATTTTTCCAGTATACCCTTGCCTTCTTCTGGCTCATGGCCTTCAGCTCGGCAACCCATGATACCGCTGCTGATGGTTTTTATATGCTCGGACTTTCAGAATCATCACAGGCAGCCTTTATTGGTGTGAGGACAACCTTTTATAGAATTGCTACGATTGCAGTAAAAGGAGGGCTCGTGATATTTATAGGGAGCCTTGAGGCAAGTTATGATAGTATTGCCAGAGCCTGGTCTCTCGGGTTATTTTTTTTAGCCATTATCTTCTTCTCACTCATGATTTATCATATTTTCATCCTCCCCTATCCAGTTGAAGATCGTCCTCCCTCCAGTAACTATTTGGGATCTTCACTACGTGAGTTTTTTCATACCTTTTCTCTTTTCTTTAAGAGAAAGGGTATTATGAATATACTTGCCTTTTTTATTTTTTATCGTTTTTCTGAGACACAGATCGTAAAGATCATTGCTCCATTTCTCCTCGATCCAAATACAGAGGGAGGGTTAGGACTTACAACATCAGAGGTTGGGATTATATATGGTTCAGTGGGTGTTCTCTCTCTGATATTAGGAGGCCTTTTAGGAGGATATGCAATTTATAAAAAGGGGTTAAAGTTCTGGATATGGATTATGGTATCGGCTGTCCATCTTCCTGATCTTGTCTATGTCTATCTATCACAGGTAATGCCTAAGAGCTTCCATATAATTAACCTCTGTGTAGCTATTGAGCAATTCGGTTATGGTTTTGGCTTTACAGCCTATACGATGTTTATGATTATGGCCTCAGAGGGTAGATATAAAACGGTCAATTTTG
Organism: Deltaproteobacteria bacterium; assembly: GCA_037440525.1. Taxonomy (GTDB): domain Bacteria; phylum Desulfobacterota; class BSN033; order BSN033; family UBA1163; genus JBBITW01. The sequence goes on along the minus strand of JBBITW010000130.1, from coordinate 8,062 downwards.
CCATCTCAACAGGAATAATGGCACTTGGGATGATGGTCCCTGTGATGATGAGTGGCTGGTTACAGCAACAACTTGGCTATAAAAACTATTTTCTATGGGTTATGATTTCAACGATACCCGGTTTCATTGTTACAGGATTGGTGAAGATTGATCCAGAATTTGGGAAGAAGAAGTGAGATGTCAATTAGGAAAAGAAGGTTCAAGACAGCATTCATACTCGGGGCAGGCCTTGGGACAAGGCTTCTGCCCCTGACAGAGAAATGTCCAAAACCACTTCTCAAGATTGGAGGGCGTCCAATAGTTACCTATGCAATGGATAATCTCATTCGGGTTGGAGTTGATAGATTCATTATAAATACACATTATCTGGCAGATCTCTATCTGAAAAATTTCCCTGATAAGAAATGGCGTGGTAGACCTATAATCTTTCGTCATGAACCGATTCTCCTTGATACAGGCGGAGGTCTAAAAAATATTGAAGACCTCCTGGGAGATGATGAAGCAATTATCTGTTATAATGGCGATGTGATAAGCGATCTCCCGCTTCGGAAACTTTTAATGACCCACGAAAAGAGAAGGCCTGATATTACACTCGCACTAAGAACAAATGGGCCCATTCTAAATGTATGCCTTAATGAGGCCGGAGAGGTATGTGATATTAGAAATAGATTTGGAAATCCTGGGATTGGAAGCTTTCTCTTTACAGGTATATATAGCATTGAGAAATCTATTCTTGGTTACCTTGAATTGGGAAAAACCGAATCCATTATCTCTTTATTTATAAGGATGATTGCTGAAAGATTGGGTTCAATACATGGAATTGTAATAGATGAAGGTGAGTGGTATGATATAGGTTCCAAAGAAGAATATGAAAGACTTAGGGCTGAAAAGGGTTGATGGGGGAGAGGATATTAGAAAGATAATTATGCCTCGAAAAGAAATCCTTAACTTTGCTCAAGAGGTTTTGGATATCAAAGGGGCAATTAATATTTCCCCATTGGAGAAAAGAGGATCTGATAGGAATTTCTTCCGTCTGAAATGGAAGGGAATGAATTCGGTCATCCTGATCCATTATGACCCACATCGCATTGAAAATAATTATTATGCAGATATAGCAATATTTCTTCACAAGATTGGTATACCTGTTCCTAAATTGATTCACCACGACCAAGTGCGTTGTCTTATCCTTATTGAAGATCTGGGTGATACTAACCTCTGGTCCTTAAGGGATACTCCGTGGGAGAATAGAAAGGTCATATATAAGAAGATACTTTCTATTGCATATAAACTTCACTCCTTTCAGGAAGAGAATCCTTCATTAGGCACTATCAGGTTGATGGAGGCTTTTGATCCTGAACTTTATCGCTGGGAACAGAGATATTTCATAGATAATTTTATTAGAGATTTTTTGGGGATTGAGCTTGAGCCTCCTTATTTTAAAGAGCTTGATATGGAGCTTTCTTATCTGGCAGAGAGGCTATCCAGGGGGAAACGTTCTCTCATCCACAGGGATTTACAATCCCATAATGTAATGCTCCATAATGGAGAAGCTTTTTTTATAGACTTTCAGGGAATGCGTCTCGGGAATCCATTCTATGATCTTGGCTCACTCCTCTTCGACCCTTATGTAAATCTTACGGAGGCCGAACGTAAGGAACTGCTATACTTTTATTATAGTCTCGCTAAGAGAGATATAGATTTGGATGATTTCAAAATTATATTCATGGAAGCATCCTCCCAAAGGCTCATGCAGTGCCTCGGGGCATATGGATTTCTGGCCCTAAAGAAAGGCATTAAGTCCTATCTTAAATATATACCTTCAGCAATTCGGAATCTTAAGCTTGTAACATCTAATTTGAATTCCCTCCCAAGACTCCATGGCCTCTCCCTTGAATGCGAATGTAAGTTGTTGACATCCTTAATTGAATAAAATAAACTATTTCATAAGATTGTAAATAGGAAAGGAGAAAGAAGAGATGGAATTTCAGGAGAGACGTTCAGGAAAGGATAGAAGAGGTGGAGAGGATCGAAGAAAATTTAATGATCCAAATTACAAGGGCCCTGAACGGAGAAGTGGCAAAGATCGTAGATCCGGCAATGAAAGAAGAAAATCTATTTCAAAATAATAGGAATTTATGGATTTTAAATAGAGACAGAAAAGGAGTTTAAGAAATGAGCGAAGCACATGTTCTATATCAAAAGTGCGGAAATATCGCTACCATAACCCTTAACCGACCCGAAATGAAGAATGCCTTCAGCTCCCAAATGATAAAGCTTTGGAGAGAGTATTTAGAAAAAGTCAAAGAAGACGATGATGTGCGGGTTGCCATACTTACAGGTAATGGTGATACATTCTGCTCGGGTGCAGACCTCAGGGAGATAAACAAGGGGAGATTGAGATTATGGAATATGAAAAGATTTCTCTGGGAAGGTGTTCAGCGTATAGCATTAACCCTTGAGGATCTGGACAAGCCCATAATAGCAGCCATAAATGGCCACGCTATGGGAGCAGGTTTGGATATGGCTTTAATGTGTGACCTGAGGATCTGTTCTGATAGGGCTAAACTTGGAGAGTCCTATATACTGATAGGGGTTGTCCCAGGAGATGGAGGGGCCTACTTTCTCCCGAGACTTGTAGGAATCGGAAAGGCCCTTGAATTGCTATTGACAGGAGATGTCTTAAATGCAAAAGAGGCTTTGGCCATAGGTCTTGTCAATAGGGTTGTCCCTCATGAGAGTTTGATGGAAGAGACAATGGCATTGGCAGAAAAGATTGCAAATAAACCACCTCTTGCTGTACGCATGACCAAAAGGGCTGTTTACCAGGCTCAGATGAGTTCTCTCAGACACCATCTGGACTATATCTCCTCTCAGCTTGCTCTCTTATCCGAAACCGAAGATCATCAGGAGGCAGTGAGATCATTCATCGAGAAGAGAGAGGCCAAATTTTTAGGGAAATAAGACTAACCTTTAATCCGATCTTTGGATTAAAATTAATCACTTTCATAACAAAAGGCTAAGATCATCTCCCGGAGGATAATAGAGGCAGTAATGGAAGAAATCTGGGTGGGATCATAATCAGGGGTCAATTCGACAATATCAAACCCTACGATTTTTAAGGATTGGATTTCTTTTAAGAAAGAAATGAAATCCTTAAATGTAAGCCCACCAGGCTCGGGTGTTCCTACTCCTGGGAGGAGTGAAGGGTCTATAACATCAAGATCAAAGCTTAGATAAACAGGTTTGTTTTTGAGGGTCCTCACCATTGATCTTAAAGAATTCTTATCCAATGATATAAGAGATTTCGTCCTCCTTGTGAAGCTGAATTCCTCTTTTGTTCCAGATCGGATTCCTAATTGGAAAAGCCTTCCTTTCCCGAGTATATCAAAGACCTTTCTCATCACCGAACTATGGGAAAGGATTTCACCAAGGTAGTCTTCCCTTAAGTCCGTATGGGCATCAATATGAAGAACCCTGAGTGAGGGGTAGAACCTGAGCATCTCTTCAACAATGGGTAATGCTATGAGATGATCTCCTCCGAGGAGGATAGGGAATTTTTTCTTGGATAAAATTTCTCTCAATGCCCTTTTTATCAAATCAAGCGAGACTGTCTTTTCGCCCAAAGGAAGTTCAAGATCACCCATATCGTGTATGGATAAATCCTCAAGATCTCTTCCGAAATAGGGACTGTAGGTCTCAATCCCCCATGAGGCCTTCCGTATAGCATGGGGGCCAAATCGAGCTCCAGGCCTGAATGAGGATGATCCATCATAGGGACAGCCAAGAATTACAATCTGACTTTTCTCAAAAGGGGTTTTCGCTGAGATATATGTTTCTTCAATAAAAGGTAATTGTATTTTAACCATTCTTTTTAGAGTTTGGTAAGTTTAATCAGGAATAGAGAAAGAGTTTTTATAGTTAGTCCCAAAGGACAACTGCTGCAAAGGCCGCCCCAATCTTCTTCACTTTGTATTCTATGGCAATAGACTGTATGTCTTTAATCTTCCATCCACGAAGCTTCATCCCCTCTATAGCCATGTTCCTAACAATTTCCTCTATCTTCTGTCGATCACCTTTACCGGAATATTCCATGATTAAACCGTTTAGGTCTTCATTTTCAGGAAGGGCAATAGCCACTCCAGCGGAGATTATGTTCCCAGGTTCGTCACTTGTGATCGAGGCGTATGCAGCCGGTACCAGGGCACCGGGTGGGAGGGATACCGGTGAGACCAATTGGCAGCGAGGAGGGACAATACTGGACATCTTTACGATATTTGTATTCCCGATGCCTGCCTGAAGTAAGGCTCCATCAAAGGCATTAAGTGGTGTGAAGCCCTCTGAGGCCCCAGAAACCATAAAATATTTTGTTGGAGTCTTAAAGATCACGGTTTTTCCCCCCTTTAAACCATATTTTTTCCAGCTCTTTTACATCCTGGCCTTTTGTAGCTTTGAATATCAAGATTTATTATAGAAAGAAAATTGTTTAGTAATCTGTAAGTCAGTATAGAAAGAAAATAGTTTAATAAAATAAACATGAAAAAAATTATAACGCCATTTTTTATTTTGTCAAGCTTTTTTTTGAGGTCTCTGAAAAAGTATTAAAACTATTCTTATAGACTGGGAGGTGTGGGATGCATTCGAAGGGTTTTGAGCCCTACCCCCCGGTCTTTCCGGGACTTTTTAAGGGGATACTATAAGAGGCACCCAAAAAGTCCATAAGGGCTTTCAATTTATCCCCAATGATCAGGGTTAAAAATATAATTCGAGGATAGAATTGTTATTTTATCAGGATAACCTATTTTTAAAATCCTCATATCTAAATTCTCTAATCAACCTGAATCCTGTCTCTTCATTCCATATCCCAATGGACGGATGATTGACACCGTTGAACATTGTGGTTTTTACTGTAGTATAATGAATCATGTCGTCAAATATTATCTTATCTCCTGGCCTTAATTCTATTTCAAAGGACCAATTCCCCATATAGTCACCCGCCAGGCAACTGATCCCTCCCATCCTGTAGGTTGGTTTTCCCGGGGTTTCATCTGTGGCACCTAAGATGGTTGGCTTGTAGGGCATCTCTAAGCAATCTGGCATATGGCAGGTGAAGGATACATCGAGAATAGCTGTTTTTATCCCATCATTTTCAACAATATCCAGTACAGTAGAGATCAGGTAACCCGTCCGATATGTAAAGGCACTACCAGGTTCTAATATGACTTCAATTCCATGTCTATTTTTAAACTCCTTAAGGAGACCAATCAAATGCTCAGTATCATAACCCTTTTTTGTAATGAGGTGGCCCCCGCCCATATTCACCCATTTTAGCTTAGGGAAGAACTTACCAAATTCTTTAAAAAAGAGATTCAAGAGGTTCTCCAGAGCGAAAGAGTCTGCCTCAAATAATGAATGAAAGTGTAGACCCTCAACCCCGTTCGGGAGCTCATCACCAAGCTGTTTAGCCCTTATTCCAAATCGAGACCCTGGGGTGCAAGGGTTATAGATGTCATATTGAGAGTTTGAGAATCCTGGATTTACTCGAAGACCGATCCTTACACCATTTTGAATGGCCATCTTAATATACTTTTCTAATTGATTCAGAGAATTAAAAGAGATATGGCTACTATATTTTAATATGTCTGATATCGTCTTCTCTTCATAGGCAGGACAATAGGTATGGGCCTTTACACCCAATTCCTCAAAGGCCAGGCGCGCTTCATTGGCTGAACTTGCTGATGCACCAAATCCGTATTCCTTAAAAATTGGGAATACACCCCAATTTGAGAAGGCCTTAAATGATATGAGGATATCGCACCCTGAGGCCTCCTTTACCTTGCTTATTAGATTGAGATTATTTCGTAAAAGTTGCTCATCAATCACATAGCATGGGGTTTCGATTTTACTGAAATCTATTGGCATGGTTCTGAGAAAATATTTAAATTTTTCTCTTGTTACTCCAGTTTTTATAACTCAAGATCTACATCATGCATTTCGTACCAGGGAAGGCCGTGGAGATTAAGCTGTTCCATAAATGGATCGGGATCGAATTCCTCTGTATTAAATACCCCAGGTTTGTTCCATTTACCTGTTAGAACCATCAGCGCACCAATCATAGCAGGTACCCCAGTTGTATAACTCACCGCCTGCGTCCCCGTTTCAAGATAAGCATCCCTGTGCTTACAATTATTATAAATATAGTATGTCTTCTCCTTTTTATTCTTTAAGCCTTTGATTCGACAACCAATTGATGTCTCCCCTTTATAATCTTGACCAAGTTCTGCAGGATTTGGTAAGACCGCCTTTAAAAATTTAAGTGGCACGATCTCTTTGCCTTCAAATAGAATCGGTTTAATACTGGCCATCCCAATATTTTGGATTACACGCAAATGGGTTAGATACTCTTTGCTGAAGGTCATCCAAAAGCGAGCCCTCTTGATGGTGGGAAAATTTTTCACCAGTGATTCTAATTCTTCGTGATAAATAAGATATGATTCCCGGGGGCCGATATTCGGGTAATTTAGAGTTCTATAGATTTCTTGAGGTTCCGTCTCAATCCATCTCCCATTCTCCCAGTATTTCCCCCTCTGGGTCAACTCGCGGATATTTATTTCCGGATTAAAATTGGTAGCAAAAGGCCTCCCATGTTCACCTGCATTACAGTCAACAATGTCAAGATAGTGAATCTCATCAAAGTGGTGTTTTGCAGCATATGAGGTGAAGACTCCTGTTACTCCTGGATCGAAACCGCAGCCTAAGACGGCGGTTATCCCTCTCTTTTTGAATCTTTCATGATATGCCCATTGCCATTTATACTCAAATTTGGCTTCATCAGGTGGCTCATAACTTGCGGTATCTAAATAATTTACACCTGCTTCAAGGCAGGCATCCATGATGGTTAGGTCCTGGTAAGGGAGGGCTACATGGATAACAATTTCAGGCCTGAAATTGTTAAGTAATTTTACCAGTTCATCAAAACGATCCGCATCCACCTCTGCTGTCTTAATTCTATTTGTTCCAATCGCTTTTGCAATAAGATCGCACTTTGATTTTGTTCGGCTTGCAAGCATTATGTTGCTAAATATCTCTGGAAGCTTCGAAACCTTATGGGCTACGACTCGGCCTACCCCTCCTGCGCCTATTATCATAACTCTGGCCATAATTACTGCTCCTGACCTTGAAGAGGATATTAAAATTTAATTTTTTCTTAGAAATAAGGGGGAGAGGTGATCCACAGGATAACTGCATTACGGGAACTTGTATTTTGAAGCCAGTGTTCCTTCTCGGCCCAGAAGTAAAAACATTCCCCCTTTTTTAACTTCATGATCTCTCGGCCAAACCTCAAACTCACCCTTCCTTTGATGACAAACCCGAATTCCTCACCCTCATGGGGTTTCTCTTTTGGAGTTGCCTGACCGTGCTTGAGCGTGAGAAGCACTGGTTCGAGACGACGATTTGTCGAGCCAGGGACTAATAGTTCAAATCTCTGGATCCTTTCCTTATCGAGTAAGACCCTGTCTTTCTCACGATAGACAATCTTCTCCTGAGGGGCCTCTTTGAAAAAGTCACATATGTTTTCATCCAGGGCATCAAGGATCTGAATCAGACTATCAAGGGAGATGGAGGTTAGGTCCCTCTCTACCTGAGAGATAAAACCTTTCGTTAGGTTTGCTCTTTCAGCAAGTTCCTCCTGGGTCAAATTACTCATCTGCCTTAAGTTCCTTATCCGTTCACCTATCTTCATCATTCAAAATAATTAGTATAAAAAGAAAATAGTTTAATAAAATAAACTTAAAAAAAATATAACTTTTTATTTTAACATTTGTCAAGTAAATTTTGGAGGTTTCTGAAAAAGTATTAAAATCGAATCTTATAGACTGGGAAGGTTGGGTGAAAAAGCCTTCGCCTGCCTGAGTCTGGAGCTCATCCCTCTCACCTTAATCCTCTCCACTTGGAGGCTGTGTCGGAATGAGGTGTATGCCATGTTTGTCATTCCGAGCCTCCTTTTTCTGTCATTCCGAGTCTCCTTTTTCTGTCATTCCGAGCGAAGCGAGGAATCTAAGGA
>JBBITW010000129.1:0-10509 GCA_037440525.1 Deltaproteobacteria bacterium | reverse complement strand
TAGTGCTAAACTATTAGAGGTATCCGCTCGAAGGCTTTTCCACCCCACCTCCCCACTCTATAATACTCTTTACAAATACTTTTTCAGAGATCTCAAAAAAATACTTGACTTTTGGGATATTGGTGTTTATTATGAAAATCGTTTTTAAGATTAAGTTTATAAAAAAGCCTAACCAAAAAGGAGGTGATTTAGATGACGAAGGCGGAGTTAATCTCTAATGTCGGTAAGGAGGCAAAGATCTCAAAGGCATCGGCAGAGAAAGCGATAAATGCTTTTACTGCAACGGTTACAAAGGCCTTAAAGAAGGGGGATAAGCTTACCCTGCCAGGGTTTGGGACCTTTACTGTTGTGAAGAGGAAGGCAAGGGTTGGAAGGAATCCTCAAACCGGAAAGGAAATCAAAATTCCAGCAGCAAGGGTACCAAAATTTAAACCAGGAAATTTACTTAGAAGTTCAGTAAAGTAATATTTCTACTTAATATCAATTTTGAATTTAGAGGGGGAGGATTTAAAAGATCCTCCCCCTTTATTTTTGGGCTCAATGAATTTTAAAGCCATCACAAAATTGATATATTAAAATCCCTAAATAAAGTCTCATAACTATGGCATATTTTTTAGAGAGGCATTTATTTATAAAGAGATATACACAGTTTTTAAACATAAGGGGTAATTTAGACTTTAATTTAAGACACAAGATATTGCGATTTTTTTATGATTGATCACAACTTTATAATTATTTGAATTTATTGAGTTTTTTTTATAAGTAGAATCCTTTTTAATCTTGGTTTTATATTGAGGTTGGTTAAGAAGCCAAAATAGAAAGGTTTTTTCCACAAGTTTTCCACATTCATTTTTCTCTCTTTAAAACAGCCTATTTTCCTGCTTCTGTGAGGAGTGATATTAGAGAGTATTTGATAATAATAGAATTGCCAATTCCATCTTTTGCAGATATAGGAATGATCGATTACTGAACAGTTATTACAAAAATGATATTGAAAAGATAAAGCTTCAAAAAAGAGGATCATATTTTAGGCCTATAAAATAAAGGTGTTTTTTATTTGGTTCTTTTTAAACCTTATCTTTACTTCTCAGAAATAGCCTTTCATTCAGAATAACAAATAAGGATGGTTTTTTGCTTAGAAAATAAGAGTCGTTGGTTTGAGGGTTAAGGCTAAGAAGTCGGTTTTGTCGATAATTTAGACCATTGGTATTTCCGCCACAAGCCAATCCACCTCTGGTAGAAGAAATTTTCTTTACCAATTCACTTTGCCTAAACTGGCTTCCTAACCTTTGCCTTAATCTAAATGTTTTCATGATTCGTGGGAGGCCAGGCAGGCATGACAATTAATTTTAAATAGTTGAAAGAAGAATTTCTTTTTGTTATCGTTAAAAAGGAATTTTTGAGAGGGCTTTATGATAAAACATGTTATACTCGGTACAGCAGGGCATATTGACCATGGTAAGACATCATTAGTGAAAGCCCTTACAGGCGTTGACACTGATAGATTGAAAGAGGAGAAGGAAAGGGGAATTACGATTGAACTGGGTTTCACATTCCTTGATCTTCCAAGTGGTATAAGATTGGGAATCATAGACGTCCCAGGACACGAGAAATTTGTAAAACATATGGTTGCGGGGGTATGGGGGATTGATCTTGTTTCACTAATCATTGCTTCTGATGAGGGAGTAATGCCTCAGACAAAGGAACATTTAGATATCTGTCGTCTTTTAAAAGTCAAAAAGGGCCTGATTGTATTGACAAAAAAAGACCTTGTAGATAATGAGCTCTTAGAATTGGTTAAAGAAGAAGTAATTGATACTGTTAGAGATACATTCTTACAGGATGCACCTATTATCCCTGTATCATCTATAACAGGAGAAGGGATTCCCCAACTCATTCAAAGCATTGATCTCCTTTCAAGAGAAGTGGAGGAAAAATCTTTTAACGGTCCTTTCAGACTCCCAATAGATCGTGTGTTTATCATTAGAGGTTTTGGTACAGTCGTTACAGGTACAGTAGTCTCCGGGAGTCTTTCAATTGGAGAGACCATAGAGATTCTCCCATCAAAGTTTGAAGGTAAAGTTAGAAATCTTCAGGTATATAATCAAACTGTTGAAAGGATTTTTGCCGGGCAGAGGGCAGCAATAAACCTTCAGGGGGTAGAAGCCTCTTCGATTAATCGGGGAGATGTCCTTGTGAGGCCCAATACTTTCAACACAACTCAACTGATAGATGTATATCTTGAATATCTCCCTACCGCACCAAGACCATTAAAGAATAGAACAAAACAGAGATTCCATATTGGCACTACCCTTACCAATGCCTCAATCCTCCTCCTCGATAAAGAAGAATTGGCTCCTGGAGAAGGTGGTTTTGCCCAGCTCAAATTGGAGAGACCTGTTGTAGCTATGCCTAAAGATCGATTTGTGATTCGAGGCTCAGGAGTGATTCAAACATCTGGAGGAGGCCTCATACTCGATGTTTGTCCTGAAAAACATAGAAGATTTTCAGAGCCAATCATCAGGGATCTCATACTCCTCAGAGACGGAAGTAATGAAGAAGCCATACGTCAGCATATAACCCATTCTGGTCTCAAAGGGATTACACTTTCTGAACTGTTAAAAAGAGTGGGAATTGCCTCAGATGAGATAGAAAGGATTATTAAAAAAGGGATAGTCGATGGGAGTCTTTTTTTGGTCGACCCTGAGGGGATGAAAATAATTGATGCCACTCAATATCAACAACTTAAAGAGATCGCCTTGAACCAATTAAGAGAATTCCACAAGAGAAACCCTATGAAGTCGGGAATACCTAAGGAAGAGCTAAGGACTAAGCTTCCTATCGGCGAAGATGTTAAACTGTTTCAAATCATAATAAATGAATTAACTCAATCTAAAGAGTTAATCCTTGAAAAAGACAAGCTGAGACTCTCAGGTCATCAGGTCTCTGATATGGATGAAAGAGGATTAATCAAGAGGATAGAAGAATCTGTTCAAAGGGGAGGCCTTCAACCTCCCTCACCAAAGGAATTGGCAACCGAATGGTCTGAAGATGAAGAGATGATCCAATCCATTTTTGAACATCTTGTTCACCAGGGAATTTTCATAAAGATAAAGAGTGGACTCTATTTTCATAAAGTTCCATTTGAAAGACTAAGAGAAGAGCTGATTAATTATCTTAAGAAGAATGGAGAGATAACAACGCCTCAATTCAAGGATATAACAGGAGTCTCAAGAAAATATACCATCCCATTGATAGAATACTTTGATCAGATAAAGTTGACCCTTCGTATGGGAGATAAAAGGGTTCTTAGAACCGCAAAGGATTGACGAAAGGAATTAAAGAGATGAAGAAAAAGACCAAAGTTACAAAGAAGAAATTAAAAGAACCTGATGAGTTTATTAATTTTACAGAGAGGACAATAAAATTTATTGAGAGGAATTTAAGGAAAATCATTACAGTAGGCACTATTATAGTTTTCATCGTTATTGCCTTTTTCTTATATCAGAGATGGGAGAAAGGCAAGGAGGATGAATCCTATCAAAAGTTTAGCTCGGTCCTCGGAATATATCAGGTCATAAGCTCTTCAAATCAGGAAGTTCCCCGGTCTGAATTCAAGAATCTTATAGATAAATTTAATGAGGTGGTAAATAGATTTCCTAATACAACATCAGGGAAGATTTCATTATTATATAAAGGGAATTTATATCTTAGAATGGGTGAGTTTGACGAGGCAGAAAAAAACTATCAGGCGTTTTTGAAAAAGATGAAAAAAGAGAAACTTTATAAGTTCTTTGCATTGGAAGGTCTTGGGCATTGCTATGAAGGGAAGAAGGACTATGAAAGAGCACTCAATATATATAAGGAGGCGCTTGAGATAGGCAGGGATTTAGCAGGTGGAAATACATATATAAATATCGGCCGCTGCTATGAAAAATTGGGCAAGAAAAAAGAGGCCCTGGAAAGTTATAGGAATTTTTTAAATATATCTCAAAAATCTTCTTTGAAAGATTTTGTAATAAAAAAGATATCTCAGCTCGAAAAATAATAACTATCGGTTCTTCTCCAATTTCGTTGCTAAAAATAAATTATTTTAGCATTTCGCTCGAATCCTTCACCCTTTGAATCCTCATGATTTTATCAATCATTTTGGAGATAATTCGTAAATTGATATGCTTACGGCCATCATAATAACCCTGCATTTCCTCCCGTTATTTTAAGGTAACCCTTCATTGTCTACCCTTATTTTAAGGTAACCATTTATTACCTCCCCTTATTTTAAGGGGAGGAATGGTGGGGTTAATCATTTCAGGATTTTTTCAGAGCTTCCCAATTCACTACTTGACAAATAATAATAATCCTTTATATTTGTGATAAAAGTAACAAATTCTTAAATAAATTTTGTGAGGTGTGGTATGAAGAGGATAATGAGTGGGAATGAGGCAATTGCGAGAGGGGCTTATGAGGCTGGTGTCAAAGTAGCAACAGCATATCCAGGCACCCCAAGTACTGAAATTTTAGAGACCATAACCCGTGAATATAAAGAGATATATACTGAGTGGTCTCCAAATGAGAAGGTTGCTTTGGAAGTAGCAATCGGAGCCTCCTTAGCAGGGGCAAGGTCAATGGCCTCGATGAAACATGTAGGGGTAAATGTTGCTGCCGATCCTTTTATGACTTTATCTTATGTAGGAGTCTGTGGAGGATTAGTTCTCGTCACATGCGATGATCCAGAGCTTCATAGCTCTCAGAATGAACAGGATAACCGTCATTATGCAAGATTTGCAAAGGTCCCGATGTTTGAACCAAGTGATAGTCAGGAAGCAAAGGATTTTATGAAGCTGGCATTTGAAATAAGCGAGAGGTTCGATACTGTTGTAATGCTTCGCAGTGTAACCCGAATTTCTCATGCAAAAGGGGTTGTTGAATTAGGTGATACAATCACTCCTCCTGTCCCCGTGGATATAAGGAAAGAGCCAACAAAATATACTATGCTTCCCTCCTATGCTCGCATAAGGCACAGGATCATAGAGGAAAGACTTTTAAAATTGAAAGATTTTGCAGAGCAGTTTGAAGGAAACCGAATGGAACTCAATGATAAAGCAGTAGGATTTATTACAGCCGGCGTATCATACCAGTATGTAAAAGAGGTCTTTCCAGATTATTCCTATCTGAAGCTCGGGATGGTGTGGCCCCTTCCAAAAAAAATGATTTCAGAGTTTTTTAAAGCAGTTAAGAAGGTTTATATTGTTGAGGAACTGGATCCATTCCTCGAAGAAAATATAAGGGCAATGGGTTTCAGGCCTAAGGGAGGAAAGGACCGATTTCCTATCTGTGGTGAATTGAATCCCCTGATCATCGAAAAGGGAATGCTCGGAAAACGATTTAAACAAAGACCACAATTTTTTACAGACAATCTTCCACCAAGGCCACCAAATCTGTGTCCTGGTTGTCCTCACAGGGGAGTAATGCATGTATTGAGAAAATTTAAGGTCTATACATCCGGTGACATCGGTTGTTACACATTAGCAGCATATCCTCCCCTTAACGCTGTCCACAATAATATATGCATGGGATCGAGCATTGGTGCAACTCATGGGATGGCAAAGGCACTGGGTGAAAACGGAAAGGGAAAACTTGTTGGGGTAATAGGTGATTCTACTTTCCTTCATGCTGGTATCCACCCATTAATGGATATGGTTTATAATAAAAGCTATGGGACAATTATAATTCTTGATAATTGGACAACTGGTATGACAGGTCAGCAAGAACATCCCGCAACAGGATATACGATCAGGGGGGAAAAGACTCATCGAATCGATTTTATTGAACTGGGTAAAGCACTTGGAATTGAAAATCCAAGGAAGATAAATCCCTGGGACCTGGAAGAAACAGAGAAGGTAATAAAGGAGGAGCTTGATAGGGATGCCCCTTCTCTCATTATAAGCGAAGGACCATGCATGCTTTTAAGGAGGGCTTTTAAAACTCCCAAAAAGCCCCTAAGGGTAAATTCCAGTAAATGTATAGGATGTAAAAGCTGTATTAATTTAGGCTGTCCTGCAATATCATATCATCCGGTTGAGGGTGAGATGGCAATGACAGCTGATGGGAAGAAACGAAAGGGGATTTCCTATATTGACCCAAATCTTTGTCCTGGCTGTCATCTCTGCTATCAGGTATGTAAGTTTGAGGCAATTGAGAGCCAGGAGGAAAGGCCAATTTTTGGATTTGAAACCGTTTAGATGATATAAAAAGGAGTCAGACATATGGAAGATAAAACAACAAATGTTTTAGTGGCAGGAGTTGGAGGACAGGGTGTCATTTTAGCAAGCGACATCATGTCTGAGGTTTTTATGGAAGTTGGCTATGATGTGAAAAAGAGTGAGGTTCATGGAATGGCGATGCGTGGTGGAATAGTGACATCCCATTTCCGTTTTGGTAAAAAGGTCTATTCACCCCTCATAAAAGAAGGGGATGTAGATATCCTGTTTGCCTTTGAACAACTTGAAGGTCTCAGATGGATCAACTATTTGAAATCCGATGGAAAGATAATCATGAATGACCATAAGATCAATCCCCCCGCAGTCAACTTAGGTGAGATGGAATATCCAAAATCAATTCCTGAAACTATCGGAGAGAGGTTCAAGGATTTTTATCTGGTGAAAGGGACTGAGATTGCAATTCAATTGGGTGATATTCGCGCAGCCAATGTTGTTCTTCTCGGTGCTATTTCTAAGTTCTTTGATGTGAATGAAGAGATATGGTTAAAGAGCATTCTAAGCTATCTCCCACCCAGGGTTCACGACTTGAACAGAAAAGCCTTTTCCATGGGAAGGGATCAAATTGAGAAGACTTAGTTAAGGATAATCATTTCTATATTGAATTAAAAGGGCAGGGGATTTTTACCTTGCCCTTTGTTTTTTGGAGATTACCATTATATAATTTTTATATATTGATTGGAGGGAATAAGATGAAATGCCTTCGACCATATTTGATAATAGCTACAATTTTAATCCTTGTATTTGGGTTTGGAGCTGATTCTCCATTTCTCAAAGAGAAATATCATCGTTTTGTGATGGAAAATGGGATGACAGTGGTTTTGGAGGAGAACAGAAATGCCCCTGTTGTCTCAATCCAGATATTGATTAAAGTGGGGAGCGGAGATGAGAAGGATGATGAGGCAGGCATTTGCCATTTCATTGAACATATGCTTTTCAAGGGAACTGAGAAGAGGAAGGTTCGTGAAATGGCACGTGAGATTGAATCCCTGGGAGGAAGAATCAATGCATATACATCATATGACCAGACAGTTTACTATATCACTATAGCAAGTCGTTATGGAGATATAGCCCTCGATTTCCTTGCCGATGCCATTCAACATTCAATATTTGATCCAGTAGAATTGGAAAGGGAAAGGGAAGTAATCCTCGAAGAGATTCGAATGGGAGAGGATGATCCAAATGGGAGAATCTTTAGGCAGACAATGGCAACTGTTTATCAAAGGCATCCTTATAGAAGACCAATCATTGGATATGAAAATACAATAAGGTCAATAACAAGAGAACAAATAATCTCATTTTATAAGAGATGGTATGTCCCAAATCGAATGGTCTTTATTGCTGTGGGGGATATTGATTTAAAAGAGATGGAAAATAAGGTTAGAGAGGCATTTAAAGGATTCAGACCTTCCACTGAAGAGATACCAAAGAGAGTGAACGAACCTGAGTTAGAGGAGATTAAATCAATCATTTCTTTCGGGAATTTCAAAGAGACTTATCTCCATATTGCCTTTCCTATAACCTCTGCCATGGATGAAGATACCCCTGCCCTTGATGCCCTATCTCATATATTAGGAGGAGGAGAGGCCTCCCGTTTGGTTCAGAAGGTAAAGCTTGAAAAGGCGTTGGTTAACACAATTTCTGCTTCCTCTTTTACTCCAAAGGATCCTGGAGTATTTATTATTGAAGCCACCTTACCTCCTGATAATATGGAAAGGGCTTTTGAATCAATTCTCGAGGAGATTTATCGGATAAGTCAGGAAGGTCCAACTTCGGAGGAACTTCATCGTGTGAAGGTAAATGTTGCAAGCAGCCTGATCTATGATCGTCAGACCGTACAGGGAAAGGCAAGAAAGATTGGATTCTATGAATTAATTGCAGGTGATATTCAATTTGAAAAAGAATATATGAGAAGGATAAGTCTTCTTGAGCCAGAGGATCTCAATAGGGTGGTAAAAAAGTATTTTCATAAAAACCGTCTTATCATAAGTATATTAGGCCCTTCTGAGAAGGCTGAACTTTTAAAGAAAATCTCATTTAATTCGATTATTGAAGGATTGAGGTTTAGCGAAAGATCAGCTAAAGAGAAAGAAGAAATATATAAGACAGTCTTAGATAATGGAATAAGACTCATTATTAAGGAAAACCATTCAAACCCAATTGTAACTATTCAGGCATCTTTTTTAGGAGGGGTTCGATTCGAGAGAGAGGACCAAAACGGTATCAATCAATTCTTGGCCTTGATGATTACTAAGGGAACCAAAAGACAGGATAGTCTTGAGATTGCCAAAAAGATTGAAAGGATGGCAGGCTCGATTAGTGGCTTTTCTGGTTATAATAGTTTTGGCTTAACCCTCACATGCTTAAGCCAACATTTTGAAGAGGCCTTTTCATTATTTACAGAAATAATAAAAGAACCTTCTTTTGATCCCCAGGAGATTGAGAAGAGAAGACGTTCTATTCTTTCTGCATTGAGGCAGCAAGAGGATGACCTCGATAGGATGGTCTTTAAATTATTTAGAAAAACAATTTTTGAAAAGCATCCATATAGAATGGACCCACTTGGTGAAATCGATTCTGTTAAAAGAATTACACGCGAGGATTTAAATGAATATTATAAAAAGATTGCTGTTCCAGAAAATATGGTTATTGCAGTGGTTGGAGATATAGATAGGGAAAATGTAATCTTGTCAGTAAAGAAAGAATTTGGGGGGTTAATAAAATCAAATTTTACACAACCTGATATTCAAATGGATAGTCCACCCGAAAAGATAAAAAGAAAGGAGCTATTTCAGAAAAAGGAGCAAGCACATTTCGTTTTGGGTTTCTTAGGGATATCATTTCATGATAGGGATCGTTATGCAATAGAGGTATTGGATGCCGCTCTCTCTGGTCAAGGAGGAAGGCTTTTCTATGAATTAAGGGACAGAGAGAGCTTTGCTTATGCATTGGATTTTATGGCCCATACAAACCTTGATCCTGGATATATCAGCGTATATATGGCAACACATCCAAAAAAACTGGATAAGGCTATAGAAGGTGTTTTAAGAGAACTGAGAAAAGTTAAGGAGGAGGGTTTAAGTGAAGATGAAATAGAAAGGGCAAAAAGATACCTTATTGGTAACTTCGAGATCGGGCTTCAAACCAATGCTGCCTGGGCCAATCAGTTATCACTTGACGAACTCTATGGACTGGGATTTGACAATTACAAGGATTATCCCAAGAAGATACAGACGGTTACTAAAGAGGATGTAAATCGTGTAGTAAAAAAATATTTTAACCTCAATGCCTATGCCATAGCAATTATTCGCCCGCCAGATGAATAAAAGAGATGAGTCCTCGAATAAAGATATCTAATTTCTCACTAAGGAATACCCTGGAGTGTGGACAATTCTTCAGGTTCACGAAGTTGGAGGATAGTTATATAGTTCAGACATTAGATAAAATTTTTTATATCGAGCAGAAAAATGATACTCTTTATTTTGATGGTGTTGAGGAATCTTTCATTATCCATTTTTTCAGATTGGATGAAGATTTAGATTCTATTCTAAAAGATATTGATAGGGACAATATCATCAAAAAGGCTATCCAAAGATATCGAGGGATGAGACTGATTCGACAAGATCCATGGGAATGCTTAATCTCTTTTATATGTTCCCAAGCAAAATCAATATCTCAAATAAGAGTTGTAATTGAGAACCTCTGCAAGAACTTCGGGAAGAAGATCTTTTGGAGGGAGCATATCTTTTATGGGTTTCCAGAACCTCAGTCCCTGAATGATCCTCTTCGATTGGCATCCATAGGAGCAGGATTCAGAGCAAATTATTTATTTAAAATCAACCAGTGTATAGACCGTAATGGACTAATTGCTTTGAAACAATTACCATACCATGATGTTAGAAAGATATTAACGAATCTTTTTGGGGTAGGAGGGAAAATAGCCGATTGCACGCTTCTATATTCCTTAGATTTTCTTCAGGCTTTTCCTATCGATACATGGATAAAGAAAGGACTACAAAAGATATATTTTAGAGGAGAAATAATTAGAAATAAAGAAATGGAAGAATTTATCTCCAAACATTTTGGCACCTATGCAGGTTATGCACAGCTTTATTTATACCATTTCTGGAGAAATCATCCATTTTAATATTTAAGGTTCTTCTCCAATTTAGTTGCTAAAAAGGATTCTCCGATAGAATCGGATCCGCCTCTGGCGGAAAAGACTTTATTA
>JBBITW010000128.1:0-10526 GCA_037440525.1 Deltaproteobacteria bacterium | reverse complement strand
ATCAAATCAACCGAGGGGGATTAAAGATCATTCCTCATGATGTTGAGGAGGAACTGCAGAAACATCCAAAGATATCTGAAGCAGTGGTCGTGGGCACGCCCAACCCGGTCCTTGGTGAGTCGATCTGTGCCTGTGTGATTCCGAAAGAAGGGGAGACCATTACCCTAAAAGAGATCCGTGATTTCCTTTCAGAGAGAATCTCAAAGAATAAACTTCCCGATGAGTTATGCCTTATGAAGAACTTCCCAAGGCTGTCAGGTGGAGTAAAACTGAACAAATATGGGGAAGGTGGGATTTTAGAAATGGCATTAAAGGATCCATACCGAGTGAGTTGGAGAAAGAAGTAGTTAAAACCATCTAAGTTTAAAAAGATGGTTACTTCTAAATGAAGGAAAAGAATTTATAGACTTTCTTTTTAATGAAGACTCTTCCCTCTCCCAAGGTTTTGCTCTCCTTGAGATCGAAAAGCACTATGGATAACTCCTCTTCCTCCTGACCTCAGGGTCGGCAACTCCATCTCATATTTAATTTTTAATAATTTTAGCCATAAAATGTCACAATTATATTTTTTAAACAGTTTCAATTTTTAGAAATATCTTAAAAATCAGTTAGTTAGTAAATTTTATGTCAATTGGTATTATATTTGCATATTTAAAACTATATGAATCTTCACCCAATAAATATTTTGAGTATGATAAGATCAAACTATTTAAAGTATTATCACGAATCCAATATAGAAGTCATAGAGGTAGTTCTTAACGATATAATTGATCTTTTTTCAGGTAGAAGGAAAGGATTTCTAAGATGTGATACAAAATATCATGACCTTTCTCATACCTTGCAGGTCATTCCACCATTTATAGGAATTATCGATGGATGGAATAAGAGTGGGAATTTAGTAAATATTTCAAGAGAATCCTTTTGTTTAGGGATTATTTCAGTCCTTCTTCACGACACAGGCTACTTAAAGACCATAGATGATGTTGAAGGAACAGGGGCAAAATATACCTTTATTCACACCCAGAGGAGTGCAGATTTTGCAGGTCATTATCTCAGGGAGATGGGTTTTAAAAAACATAAGATATCCAGCGTCCAGAACATTATAATGTGTACCGGGGTCAAGGTTAACTACAAGACTCTTCCTTTTAGCTCTGAAGAGGAACGAATAATTGGATATACCCTTGGAACTGCTGATCTTTTAGGCCAAATGTCCGCCGTTGATTATCCAGATAAACTAACATTATTATACAAAGAATTTGAAGAGGCATATCGCTATGAAGGAAAAGAGAGATTAATTAAAAGGGGAATAACAATATTCGAAAGTGCAGATGACTTGATCAGAAAGACCCCCTCTTTTTTTGAGAATGTAGTTATGGAAAGATTTAAAGAAATGGGTTCATTATATAAATACCTTACTTATCATTTTAATGATTCAAGAAACCATTACCTTGAAGCAATTCAAGAAAATATTGAAAGGATAAGACTCACTTCCATACCCCGTAAAGAAGTCAAAAAATTCAAACCAACCGATTTTTCCTATACTTCTTCAAAAATCTGACCTTCTTAGATATAAAATCTTCTCATCTTCTTACGACATCTTTAAATGCCCAATAATCTTCCCCGGTGGCTTGATAAGGTCTCTCATATTAAAAGCATGAAATGGATAAAAATTCATATGTTTTAAAATAGATTGATTTTTATTTGGGCCTGTATTATTAAGATAGAAAAATTTTAAGGAGGTTAGTATATGCAGGTTCTGATTCTTTACTATTCAAGAGGGGGCAACACACTTAAGCTTGCAGAACGTATCGCTGAGGGTGTTAATTCTGTATCTGGGGTTCAGGCCATCTTGAAATCGACAAAGGAGGTGACAAAGGATGATTTTTTAAATTCTTCGGGTATCATTGCAGGCTCTCCGTGTTACTTCGGTACTATGGCATGGGAGCTTAAACGTATCTTCGATGAGTTTGTAGGAATTCGCAAAAAGATGGAGAATAAGGTTGGAGCTGTCTTTGCAACATCTGCCGATCCATCAGGAGGGAAAGAAACCACAATGATATCTATAATAGAGTCCCTGCTCATATACGGGATGATAGTAGTGGGAGACCCGATGGAAGCAACAGGACATTATGGTGTGGCCTGTGTTGGTCAACCGGATGAAAAAATATCTGAAAATGCCAAAAGATTGGGCAAAAGGGTAGCTGAACTCTGTAAAAAGTTGATGTAATTTTTTATGAATCTAAATTGATATTAAATGTAGCAAGAAAATAGAGTAATCTTCTCACAAGAGCCTTTTACCACAGAGGGGACAATATTTGAAGTTCCTCGGCAGATATTCTTCACATTTAGGACAGCGCGAGAAGGTCTGCTTTTCTAAGGAGATTTTCTCTGATTGAAGTGTTTCAGAATTTATATTACCACATTTATCACATTCTATAAAACATTCCCCTTTTTTCACTCGAAAAACAGGTATAAAAAATAGGCTTAAATAGTGGTCCAGCCGCTTGAGTTTCGCCGAAGGAAAACCACAATTGGTGCAGATCCTTTGTTGATCATCCACTACAACCTTCTTTGGTTGAATACTGCCTATAAAGATGAAGATATATCACCCCCTTTATTTATTAATTTAAAACAAAATTTTAAAAAATAAAATTCTAAGGAAGTGGAATGGCTTGACCACAGGTGAGGTGATATGGTAAATGTAATAAAAAAGGAGAATGTTTTATGAGCATGAGAATACCTACACGTGAGGAGGCATTAGAGCTTCTCCATCAATACAATGAAAGCGAAAGTTTAAGAAAACACGCCTATGCAGTTGAAGGTGTAATGCGTTTCATTGCGAGAAAGAGGGGAGAGGATGAGGAAAAGTGGGGAATAATTGGTCTCATTCACGATCTTGATTATGAGAGGTTTCCCGAGGAGCACTGCTCAAAAACAAGAGAGATTTTGAAAGAGAAGGGCTGGCCGGAAGAATATATACAGGCTGCAGTCTCCCATGGTTGGGGGATTTGCTCCGATATAGAACCTAAGAGCGACCTTGAGAAGTTTCTCTATGCCATCGATGAGCTAACAGGGTTGGTAGTGACAACAGCCCTTGTTCGCCCCTCAAAAAGTGTTATGGATGTCCAGGTCAAGTCTGTAAAGAATAAATGGAAGGACAAGAGATTTGCAGGTGGTGTTGATCGTTCGATCATAGAAAAGGGGGCAGAGATGTTAGGAATCAATCTTGACGAGTTGATCGAAGATACCATAAAGGGGATGCAAGAGGTTGCTGAATCCATTGGTTTGAAGGGAAATCCAGTATCATCGGGTTAAATCCTACCTACTGGAATGATATAAAGAGGCTCCTCTTCAATTTCCAAAATTTCCTTGACCTGTTTATCATCAAAGGCTCCGATCATGACTGTCCCAAGACTCATGGCTACAGCCTGAAGTGAGATGTTTTGACCCACATGACCTACCTCCATATGAACATATCGTATACCCCTCTGGCCATAATGGCCTGTTGTTCTCTCATAATAGGCAGAGATAACAAGGCTTACAGGTGCCTTCTCTATCATATCCTGCCATAAGGCAGCCTGTGATAACCTTTTCCGAATATCCTGAGCTTTAACTATCTTTAAACTATGTGAGGAATAAGAATAATGATAGATGCCTGCTTCGAGGCCATCCACCTCTCCTGCTACCAGATATATTTCCAGAGGATAAGTAGCTCCTGCGGAAGGTGCTGTTCTTCGATAGAGGTTCCTTCCCGAAGCGGCCCAGAGGAGTTGGGAGATCTCTTCCAAACTCAATGGTCCCTTTTTATAGTCCCGAACGGATCTCCTTTTATTAAGTGTTTCTTCAATGGAAACCGTCCCCTTCTCCTTTGGTTTTGAAAGCTTTATATCCTTTACCATTTGCCCCTCCTCAAATATATAGAGATTATTAAAATTCTAAGAGGGTATTATACAGACCTTTGACAACTTCTGACATCTTATCAAAGTTGAGTGTATCTATAGTATCGGTTTCCTGATGATAATTTTTGTTCCTGAAGAAAGAAGTGTCTGTTACCATGATTGCCCTGTATCCATAATGCCAGAATGAGTAGTTATCAGATAGATTGATTCCTCCAAAATATTCAGGAGCCACCAGAGATCTCGAATTTATATTGGAATGTTTTTTAATTCCCCTCTTCAAAAGAGAAACATATTTGAATGAACGGAAATTTCCAACAACTCCGATGTAATCTGCCTTTTTTGGATAAAAGAAGGCCATCCCTGGCAAAGGATATGACTGGATCTTTTCTTCTCTAAAATATCCTATCATTTCGAGAGAGATCATTAATTTTATTTCAGCACCTTTTTCCCGCAGATATCTTGCATAAACCATACTCCCCATATATGGAGAGCCAAAGAATGGGGGTTCTTCATTGACAAAGGCAGAAAAGATAATGGTGCTTCTGGGTTCCAACCCTTGATATAATCTTGCCAATTCCAGCAGAACTGCTACAGCCGAGGCATTATCATCTGCACCTGGAGTTCCAGGAACCGTGTCATAATGAGCTCCAATGACTATTTTCTCCTTCCCCGATACTGCCACTTCTGTGATCAGATTTGAGACATACTTCTCGTAACATAAATATGTCTGTCTCCATACCTTATATCCATAGGAAATAAGAATGGACTCAATATAATCTAAGGCACTATTAAGAGAATCATCTTTCCAGAGATTACGTTCTCCGATCCTTGAGGAGAGATATTCTACATGATTGTAGAGATTTGACTTTACAATCTCTTTTTGAAATATATCTTCCTCACCCTCCTTCAATCTGAGTTTAGGGTTAGACAAAATCAACAAAATTGATATCAAAGGTCAAGTTTTTACCAGCCAGGGGATGGTTGGCATCAATCGTGATACTTTCCTCAGAAGTTTCTATAACGAGGACAGAGACTATTTCACCGCTCTGTGTATTGAATTGAATCTGCTCCCCAACCTTTGGTCTGAAATCTTCAGGTAACCTATCACGATCAATCACTATGACCATCTCATCGAGGTGAGGGCCGAATGCCTGCTCTGCCGAAACAAAAACCTTTTTAGATTCACCTGGATTCATGCCAATGATAGCCTGCTCAAAACTCGGGATCACTTTTCCCTCACCAATCGTAAACTGGAGGGGCTCGCGGTTTATTGTGGAACCTATGATCGTCCCATCATCCAGCCTTACAGTGTAGTGAACCCTTACCATATCACCTTGTTTTGCTTCCATAATCTCTTTCTCCTTTCTTTATTATTAAATAAACTGTTCCCCACGAACCCCTTCAATAGAATTGGTAGTGAGTCATCCATTTAAATCTATTATATAACAGAATTATTCCTAAAAAGATAGAATAAAATTCTTTGGAAATTGATTTTCCCTTTAGCTAACCTCCTCGGTAAGGGAAGAAGCAAGATTTTCTATAATCATTCGGTTTTCAAGCTTTAAGCGCCAGCAATATAGAATAGCCTCAACCCCAAGGTGGGAGAAGGTCAGCTCACCAGTGGCATCCCTTAAGGCACTTCCAACCATCTCACCCAAGAATTTTGATTTTAGATCCACCATTATATTAATAATACCATATTTTGCTCTTTACCAGAAGGGTTTTAAATTTTATATTTATTTTAAAGGGGATATGGAGGAAAAGGATTACTATCAGATCTTAGGGGTTGATGAGGATGCCTCTTTTTCAAAGATCAAAGAGGCTTACAGGCGACTGGCCTTTCAATATCATCCTGATAAAAATAAGGGAAATCCTTCCAGCCTTGAGAGGATGAAGGATATAAATGAGGCCTATGCTATCCTATCAAATCCTGAAAAGAGAAGACGCTATGATTC
The DNA here is from genome assembly GCA_037440525.1 of Deltaproteobacteria bacterium. Lineage (GTDB taxonomy): Bacteria > Desulfobacterota > BSN033 > BSN033 > UBA1163 > JBBITW01. Next base: position 4,672 of record JBBITW010000128.1, on the reverse strand, counting down.
TATGCGTAAACAGTATGGGGCTTATGCTCACGAAAGATTTAGAGAGTCCTATTCCGAAGAGGATATTTTTAGAGGTTCTGATATAAATCAGATATTTGAAGAGATGGCAAGGAATTTTGGGTTTAGAGGTTTTGAGGAAATCTTTAGGGAATCCTACGGTCAAGTTTATCGGACATTCGAGTTTAAAAGACCAGGGATCTTTGCCAGGGGATTTGTATTTTTTGGTCCCTTTTCCTATCGGAAAAAGATGGATCAAACCGATTCAATGAAGACACCTCAAACATTTCCTAAATATTTAGGCAAATTCTCACAATTTATTTTAAACAATATCTTTGGATTAAAAATATCTGAAAGGGGAAAGGATCTGTATGAGGTCATATACCTCGACCCAAGGCAGGCAAGTGAAGGTGGGAAAGGCAGATATTTTCATCGAAGAAGGTCCAAAGAATTGATAATTAACATACCCCCTGGAATTAAGGAAGGTCAGAAGATTCGGCTAAAAGGAATGGGTGCTCTGGGTAAAAGAGGTGGGGAGGCAGGAGATCTTTATTTAAAGGTAAAAATCAAAAAACCTATATTTGAGAAGATGGTTGGACTTTTAAAGAGGTGGATCAAATTTTTCCTTCGATGATGTTTGCAATATGACGAATCATCTGGCGATGAACATCTAAAAAGATTTCAGGTGCAAGAAAGTATGAAGGGTAAACCTCATAAAAAGACTCAGTCATTTTTTTTGCCGAAAGGTCAATATCACGGGTTGATCTATAAATCCTTTCAATCTCCAAGCGATGCTCTTTTGCCTTCTCTATCGTCTTTTTAATGAATCCCTTTGCCTCCTCACCAATCACATAACCATAATGGTCAGCGCAGTAGTATTCCACATCGAGATCCTTCAATTTCTCAAGGCTTTCTTGATATTTTGTATAATTCGAATTTCCTGAAGCGATGATTGTGTCATCAAAAGGGATACCCCCTCCATCTGAAGGGAAGAGGGCTTTTAGTTCAGGAACATATCCAGCTATACAGCAAGAAGAATGCCCCGGAATCTCCAGGATCAAAACCCCAAGACCTCCAAGATCGATCCTATCGCCTTCGCTAATGGTTTGGCCAACCAAATCATTACTCCATTCGAGGTCATAGCTCGAATAGATATCCCCGAACCCCATCCTCTCTGCCACATTTCTGCTAAATTCATTGATTGTGGGAATGGCCTTATCCATCTGTAAGATTTCCCAAGCCCTCTTTGAGGCATACACCTCTATCCCCGGACAACGGCGCTTGAAAAAGGGCACAATACCTATGTGATCAAAATGGGAGTGAAGGATTAATATCTTTTTAATTCTACCTTCATCAATTCCAAATTCTTCAAATTGACTGAGAATTTCAGGGACTATATAGCTCATACCACCGCTGATGATCATGGAGCTTTTATCTCCTTGAAGAAGGTATACCGAAGATTCCTCACGTCCCAACATCCAAAGCCTTTCATTAATCCTTCCTGGTTTCCTAATTCTCATGTTAGATTGACTCCTTTGGTATAAATCTTTTTTCACTATGCCATAATATTTGTCAGCACTCCAATCTTCTCTATCCAGATTCTCACCACATCACCGGGTTTGAGGGATTCTCCTTTGGCCGAACCAACACCAGAGGGCGTTCCAGTAAGGATCAGGTCCCCCGGATAAAGAGTAACACGGGTCGATAGATGGGAAATCTGTTCAGCCACTGAAAAGATCATCTTACTTGTATTTGAGTCCTGTTTCAGGATATCGTTGACCCAGAGTTTGATACCTAAGTTTTGGGGATCTTTAATCTCCATTGCTGGGACAATCCATGGTCCAATGGGGCATGAACAATCGAAACACTTCTGACTTACCCAGTCATATCTGAATGGTGAAGTAAGAGGAAGATGGGGGCGAATAGCTTGATCACGCAGGGAAAGATCATTTGCAATAGTATAGCCAGCAACATAATCGAGCGCATTTCCCGGAGGGATATTTTTTGCCACCCGACCAATAACGACTGTCAATTCTGCTTCCCAATCAATAATCTTTGAATATGGAGGGAGTTTGATGGTTGATCCTGTTCCTATAACTGAACGGGATGTCTTTATAAAATGCCATGGTTTTAGTCCTAAGGTTCTGGGATCCGGATCAGGTTCAATATTTTTCACAGCTGCCATTTCCTGTAAGTGATCAAGGTAGTTTGCACCAGCACAGAAGATTGTTGATGGATAAAGCACAGGGGCAAGCAGTTTGGCTTTATCAAGGGGAATGGGCTTAATCTTTTTCTCCCTGAGTTCCTTTAAGGCACTGTCAATGATGGCCTGTGAAGATTCCCAATCATTCAATATGTTTAGCATCGATTTATAGGAGGGTATCCTGGTAAGCATAGCTACATCCAGAATCTCTTCATCTATCAATATACCTGCACGGGGACCACTTTTCCCCTGATAGGTTAAAAGTTTATAGCTTATCAATTTACCATCTCCATATGAATTTGGTTTTATTTATTTAATAAACCCACTAAGGAACTGACCTAAAATTTATAAATGGATTAATATTTATTTTGCAAGTACCTCAATAATCCTGGGAATGATGTAGCGGGCGAGTTCTCTCTTACTCCCACCGCATAGGATTATTATCATTTTACCCCCTGTGATCTCTTCTGAAGATGATTTCAATTCTCTGGCAAGGGAGATATGTAAATCAGGACTGAGGCCAATATCCCCATATTCTCCTCGAGTTCCATCATATCCCCAGTTCCAGTAGAGGATTTCTGGCTTGAAAATTTTAATCCTCGAGATACATATCTCCTTTACGATCTGAAGGTAGTCTTCATCCTGAATTCTCAAAGGAATATGAATATTTATTTTTTGATTATCCTCGAAGCTCGGATAGTTACATAAGCAGATATAGAGGATATTCTCATCCTTCTCAAATATCTCCCATGTTCCATCGCCATGATGGGCATCGGTGTCAATAATGGCAAATCTCTTTACGCCAAAATTATTCTGAAGCCAGCGAATAGAAATGGCAGCACCATTGAAATAACATCCCCCACCAAAGGATTTAATCCCTGCATGATGATCACCATAACCTGTAAAAACGAATGCATTATCTATCTCATTGCTCCATATTCTCTCAGCTGCTCTTACTGTGGATGATGCGGAAAGAAGTGCCCCTTCAAAATCACCACTCTTTTTTACCTCCTCTATCATCTCGGGGAGGTGAACCTCGGTGAGCATTTCATATGAAATGGGTTCTAAATCGAAAGAAGAAGGAGGTTTTGATGGATAAAGTGCGTCGTAGAGAAAGACATTCTCCTTTTGAAGAATGTCTTTTAGTGCTTGCGGGAAATCCCTCAGTCTCTCTCCAATTTGATAATGAAAGAATATACCTGTTTTCATGATTATCTAAAATATAGAGGAATCCGTTTTATTTTGCAAAGGGGAAATTCGAAAAGTTCGTATCAATTGGCAAGACCTGACACATTTTCTTCTTTTCTTAATTCAGAAGGGGATGAGATGTGGGAAATTCTTTTTTTAACTGAAAAATTCAGTCATAATAAAATGATCCTGATCTTAGAATATGTCATTAATGTGAGTCACGAGGGGTTGGCTTGGAACCACGAGTCCTGAAAAAATAAACGAATTGCACACAGCCTGTAGCCCCTTCTCGCAGTTTTGATCCCCTCGTCCTTTTTTCTTCACACCAGAGCAATTTGAAATATTCCTACATTTGTGGTAACATTTGTACGGAGGTGCAAAAAGATGAAATTTGTCGGAGTCCGGGAGTTCAAACAAGAAGCGGTGAAATATCTGAACCAGGGGAGTGAAATCGTCGTCATGAAGCGGAAGAAACCTATTGCTCGGCTTGTCCCTGTTCGGGAGAAGAGTGCAGAGATGATACTCCTTGAGATCGGGAGGGTCCTCGATGAAGCTGGGATATCCGAGAAGGAGGCATTAAAGGCACTTGAGCGAGCCAGAAAAGAGATCTATGGCTAAAGTTGTCATTGATGCCAACATCATCATCTCGGCTGCTTTCGGAGGCAATCCCTTGAAAGCAGTCATCCGCGCCATGGAGGAAGACGAGGTTTATCTATCCCAGGCAATTGCAAGAGAATTAACAGAAGTCTTTTCGAAATTGGCAAAGAAACTGAAGAGAGAACAGATCAACTTTTTGAATGAGAGAATTCAGGAACTGATAGGAATGGCAAAGCAAGTTTCTGTTTCAACCCACGTGGCTCTATCAAGAGATCCAAAGGATGACCACTATCTTGCCCTATGTAAGGAAGTGGAAGCTGATTTTCTAATCACCGGAGACAAGGACCTGCTGAGCATTCCGCTGGAGGCACTTAACCAAAACGGGATCCTTTGCCGAATCCTCACCCCTCAAGAATTCGCGGAAAGGGGTTAGTTAAAAATCTTTCCAAGAGGAATCATATCACTCACTAACCATAGGGTCAGGTCTACACATTTGACATTACCAAGCCCTTATAAATTTGTTTGAGTTCTCTTTTCAATTCTTTGTTCCTATTCGATTCAATAAAACAAAGATTCCACTTTAAACATTTTGTCAAATGTGTAGACCTGATAATCATATAAAAGGCACCTGAACATACTACGTATTTTGTGGTATACCTGGGGAAAGAGACAAATCTTAACCCAAGT
>JBBITW010000127.1:0-10555 GCA_037440525.1 Deltaproteobacteria bacterium | reverse complement strand
TTCTCAATGTCCGCATTCGAAGGGTTTGGAACCCTACCTCCCCAGTCATTTCAGGACTTTTTCAGAGACCTCATTTTAATATCCTTGACAAATCCACAGAAAAAGATAAAATTTTATGAATTTTTGAGGAGATTCAAAAAATTGAAGGCACTGGTTACAGGAGCAACAGGGTTTATTGGGAGCCATCTTGTAGAGGCCCTTTTAAAGAGGGGGGTTGAGGTTCGATGCCTTGTCCGAAGAAGCAGTGACCTGAGATGGCTTAGAGGGCTTGGGGTTGAACTGTTCTATGGAGATTGCATGGATAGGGCCTCTTTGAATGAAGCAGTAGAAGATATTGACCAGGTCTTTCACCTGGCAGGTTTAACAAAGGCCATAAGAGAGGAGGATTACTTCAGGGTAAATGGTTTTGGGACTGATAATCTTATTCATGCATGCCTTGATAATAATAAATCCCTCCAGAAATTTATCTACCTTTCAAGCCAGGCAGCAGCAGGTCCTTGCTGTGATGGAGGAAAGAAGAAAGAGTCAGACCCCTGTAGCCCTGTTTCACCTTATGGTAAGAGCAAAAGATTGGGTGAAGAGTCCCTTCTCGAACATTCCCGGGAGATTCCCATTATAATTCTTCGCCCATCAGCTGTTTATGGTCCGAGGGACAGGGATATTTATGCCTTTTTTAAGATTCTAAAAAGAAGGATAAATCCCTGTATCTTTAATTCCCAACAGTATATCAGCCTTTGTTATGTGGAGGATATTATCCAGGGATTGCTTCTTGCTTCGGATTTTGAAATAAACGAGCCTGAGATATTTTTTCTATCGGATGGAAATGATTATAGGTTGGATGAGCTTGGGAAGCTATTTGCAGATGCGATGAATATCCGTGTATATCAAATTCGTATACCTGAATGGGTGGTTTATGGGTTTGCCTCTTTTTCAGAAACATTATCAAGGTTTTTGGGTAAACCTCCCCTAATAAATAGAGGAAAGCTCAATGAGATGATACAGAGAAACTGGCTCTGTGATATTACGAAGGCTAAAAGCCTTTTGGGTTTCCGACCCTGCTATACTCTTAGTGAGGGAGTAAGGTTAACATATCAATGGTATTGTAATGAGAATTGGTTATAATTAAAGGGGTTAAAAATGGATATATTTGAAAAATGTAACAAGATTTATGAGCAGACACTCAGCATGAAAAATAGTGGTCACTATTTTTTCTTCCGAAAACTCGAATCCCCACAGGATGCTGAGGTTGTTGTCAATGGGAAAAGGGTCATCATGATTGGCTCAAACAATTATCTTGGACTTACAAACCATCCACGAGTCAAGGAAGCAGCGATCAAGGCTATTGAGAAATTCGGTAGCGGCTGTGCTGGCTCAAGATTTCTCAACGGAAATCTTGAGATACATGAGGAATTGGAAGAAAAGTTGGCAAGATTCTTTCGAAAGGAAGCCGCACTTGTCTTTGCTACCGGTTACCAGACAAATTTAGGGACAATTTCAGCACTCGTGGGTCGAAACGATGTAGCCATTATTGACAAATATGATCACGCAAGCATTATTGATGGTTGCCGTCTATCTTTTGGACAGGTAAAAAAATTTCGTCACAATGATATGCAGGACTTAGAACGTGTGCTTGAAGAGTCAAGGGGGAGGGGGAAACTCATCATTGTTGATGGTGTATTTAGCATGGAGGGTGATATTGCTGACCTTCCTTCTATAATCAAATTAGCAAAGGCCTATCAAGCAAGGGTAATGGTGGATGATGCACATGCAGTTGGGGTTCTTGGAGAAGGAGGAAGAGGAACAGCAGAGCACTTTGCATTGGAGCAAGAGGTTGACCTCATCATGGGTACCTATAGCAAATCCCTTGCCGCAATCGGTGGATTTGTAGTTGGTTCAAAGGAAGTGATAGATTTTATAAGGCATATCGGGCGGTCGATGATATTTAGTGCAAGCCTTCCCCCCTCTCTTGTGGCATCTGTAAGTGCAGCCCTGGACATTATTGAGGAGCAACCTCAATTGAGAGTTCAACTCTGGAAGAACACACACAAGATGCTTCGTGGTTATAAAGAACTTGGCTTTAATACAGGAAAGAGTGAAACCCCTATAATCCCTATTATTATCGGAGATAGCATGAAGGTCTATAGCATATGCAGGATACTTTTCGAAAATGGTGTATTTGTTAATCCTGTAGTAAGCCCTGCTGTCCCTCCTGGTAGGGAACTTCTGAGGACGAGTTATATGGCTACTCATACCGAAGCACAACTGGATCAGGTGCTTGAAGCCTTTAAAAAGGTAAAGGAGCAGATGGAAATAATCTGATCAAAACAAAAAGGATGGGAATTAAAGACCTGAGTATAAAAGAGGTAAGAAATAGAGGAGATTTAAAGGCATTCATCCGATTACCCTGGCTTATTTATAGAGATAACCCTCATTGGGTGCCTCCCCTGATAAAGGAACAATTAAAAAAGTTTGATCCCAAAAACCCCTTTTTTCTTCACTCAGAAATGGTGCTATTTTTAGCCCACAGAGGTAAAGAGATAGTTGGGAGGATTGCAGGTATCATAGACCGTAATTACATTGAGTTTCATAATGAGAAGGCAGGATTCTTCGGATTCTTTGAGTCGATCCAGGACATTGAGGTTACAAAAAGCCTCCTGAGTAAGGTAAAGGATTGGTTAAAGGGGAGGGGGATGGAAAAGATGATACGTCCAATGAATCCTTCTACAAATGATGAATGCGGACTCCTGATAGAAGGTTTTGAATCCTCTCCCTGTCTCATGATGCCTTATAATCCTCCTTACTATCCAGAACTATTAGAAGGGTTTGGACTAAGAAAGGCAATGGACCTCTATGCTTATCTACTTGAAAAGAGTTCTTTCAATCATAATCGTTTGAATCGAATTACAGAGAGATTGAAGAATAGGGAGCCACTATTAAGGGTACGGCCATTAGATCTTTCACACTTTGATGAAGAAGTGAAGATCATTAAGGAGATATATAACCAGGCGTGGAATAATAATTGGGGATTTGTACCACTAACAGAGGAAGAGATAGATGATATGGCAAAAAATCTAAAGCCCTTAGCCTTGCCTGATTTGGTCCTTTTCGCTTATTGTGGAGAAGAACCTGTTGGTTTTTCTGTATCTCTCCCGGATTATAATGAAGTCCTGAAACATTTAAATGGAAGAATAGGGCTATTAGGTATTCTTAAATTCTTCTACTTTTCACGAAAGATAAAGACTCTGAGGGTGATGCTCTTAGGTGTAAAGCAAGCCTTTCAGAAGAGGGGTGTCGAGGGCCTCCTCTATACAGAGACCTTTAATCGTGGAATTCTAAGAGGCTATGAAAGGGCGGAATGTTCATGGATACTTGAGGAGAATCTCTTGATGCAGCATGCTATAGAGGCGATGGGAGGAAAACGATATAAAACCTATAGAATCTATGAAACCTTCCTTTAATGGAAGGTATTAACCTTCAACTTCTGCCTTCCATAATCTATAAAGATGGGGGGTAATAATTATACAAAAAACTGCAAATAGGCCCCCCACAATAAGGTCAATAACATAATGATACCTTAGATAGACAGTGGAAAGTATGAGGAGGCATATGAGTGGGAGATATATATAGAAAATTCTCCTCTCGAATCTGAATGTTAAATATAGAACCATAAGTACAATCTGAGTATGGCCGCTTGGCATACAGTCCCGCTTATTATGTTCAAGGGCATTCAGGGTGTCCCTTACAAAATCAGTAAGGAAGCTTCCTTCAATGGGTAATGATTGAAGATGGATAAGTGTATACCTTGGTCCGATAGCAGGGAAGAGGATATATCCAATAAATGATAGGTAGTAACCAAAGGTTAGAATGAATATGGATTCCGAAAATTCGTATCTGCGATCCTTCAAGTAAAGGGTCACAATAAAAATTACAGGAAGGAAGTAGTAACTTATATAGGCAAATGACATTAGGTCGGTAAACCAGGGTGTAATCCATCTTTCCATCCAGAGGGTTGGATGGACTCCAAAGATTGAAAGATCGATCTGGATAAGCTTCCGGTCGATATCAGGGCGTAGGTATTGAATAAGGTCTCCGAGGGATTCGTATATCAGGATGACAAAGACAATGGGTGAAAAATGATAGAAAAACTCACCTACCTTACCAGAGATTTTCTTATCGAATGATAACTTTAGAACAAATAGAAGACCTAAGAAAATTGTATAACGGAAGAGTAAAGATCTCCAGGATGGAATCTGTTCCTTAAAAATAAGGGTTAAAATGATCAATCCTATTAGAAAGAAGAGCGTTAATCCCTCAGTTGGAGCGATTCTTTTCATTATTTTAATGCAAAATAAGTTTAGTTTGATAGAAATATACCAAAATTTTATACTTCAATAAAAATCAAAAATCAAGGACTTAAGTATATTTAAAAAATTTTTTTGGAGGTAGAGGAATGAGATATACAAAGTATTTGATTCCCACTTTGAGAGAGGTTCCAACGGAGGCAGAAGTCCCGAGCCATAAATTGATGCTTAGGGCAGGAATGATAAGGAAACTCACATCAGGAATTTATAGCTATTTGCCACTGGGACTTCGATCTATTAGAAAGGTTGAGAATATCATTCGTGAAGAGATGAACAGGGCAGGCGCTATTGAGGTTCTACTTCCATTTGTTCAGCCATCTGAGCTATGGCAGGAGACCCATCGATGGGATGAGTATGGAAAGGAATTGGCAAGGTTTAAGGATCGTCATAATCGGGATTGTTGCCTTGGACCTACCCATGAAGAAGTCATTACAGATATAGCCCGAAGAGAAATACGTTCTTATCGTCAGATGCCGATCAATCTTTATCAGATTCAAACAAAGTTCCGAGACGAGATTCGCCCCCGTTTTGGTGTAATGAGGGCAAGGGAATTTATCATGAAGGATGCCTACAGTTTCGATATCGATGAAAAAGGAGAAGACGAAAGTTATAGAAAGATGGTGGATACCTATAAACGTATTTTTACACGATGCGGATTGAAGTTTAAGGTTGTAGAGGCTGAATCTGGTTTGATTGGAGGAACCTATTCTCACGAATTCATGGTTCTGGCAGAGACCGGGGAAGAAACGATTATAAGCTGTAAATCTTGCTCATATGCTTCAAACATAGAGAGGGCAGAATTTAGGAGAACAGATGATGTAATTTCAATTCAACCTCAAGAGATATTAAAACCCATACAGAAGGTTTATACACCCGAGAAGAAGAGTGTTGAGGATGTAACTGAATTCCTTTCCATCTCACGGGAGAAATTAGTAAAGACATTGATCTTCGAAACTGAAAAAGGTTCTGTGGCAGTGCTTGTAAGAGGTGATCATGAGGTCAGTGAGAAGAAGTTAAAGGCCTTCTTGGAAGTGGAGAATCTTCTCCTTGCAGGGGAGGAGACAATTGAAGAAGTAACGAAATCCCCAAAAGGATTTGCAGGGCCCCTCGGTCTTTCGATCCCGATCATTGCTGATCTTGATATTCAAAGGATGAAAAATTTTGTTACGGGGGCAAATGAGAAGGATAATCATTTTATAAATGTCAATATCGGCCGAGATTTTGAAGTATCGAGATTTGTCGATATAAGAAAGTTCTCCCCTGGTGATTGCTGTCCTCTGTGTGGAGGGGAGACAAGGATTGACAAGGGGATCGAGGTGGGGCACACATTTAAACTCGGGACAAAGTATAGTAAGTCAATGGGTGCGACATATCTCGACGAGCAAGGAAGAGAGAGGGAGATTGTGATGGGATGTTATGGGATAGGAGTAGGAAGGACTGTTGCAGCTGCGATCGAACAGTATTACGATGAAAATGGGATTGTATTTCCAATGGCCATTGCTCCATTTCAGGTTCTCCTTCTTCCAGTGAATATTAAAATTGCGGCCTTAAGTGAGGTGGCTGAACAGCTTTATAAGGAATTGTTAGAGAAAGGGATAGAGGTTCTTTACGATGACAGGGAAGAGACTCCTGGGGTCAAATTCAAAGATGGAGATCTTATCGGTATACCATTGAGAGTGACCCTCGGAGAGAAAAATTTAAAGAAAGGGCTTGTAGAGGTGAGAAGGAGGATGACCGGAGAGACCATTTTATTGAAGAAAGAGGATGTTGTCTCTAAAGTAAAAGAGATGATAGATAAGGAAATCTCCTCTCCGGTTTAACCCTTATGAGGTCTTATAGACTGGGGAGGTGGAGTGGAAAAGCATTCGAAGGGTTTGGAATTCTACCTCCCAAGTAATTTCAGAACTTTTTCAGAGGTCTCCTTTTTCTGATTTAGAAAAATAAGCTAAGGGATATGACCGAACCTTTCCTTGAGGACCCTTTTGAACCTTGGCCTATAGATTAATTCAAATGTATCTTCCTTTCCCGGGAAGAGGTTTAAGGCTACGCGTTTGGCATCTTCTATCAATTTCATCGAATCCTCATAGGAGAGATCATCCTCTTGAATGGAGAGTATTGAGAAATCGATGAGAAATCTTAAAAAGCGTATTCTTCGGTTCTCTTCCTCAATTTTTTGCTCTTCAGTGCCCATCTTACTCTCTTTATAGAATCTACCTTTGGTTGAATGATCCTTTAAAGCAATTTGGACCTATAAATTGAATATCTGTAATCCGATCCAGTAATGAGCCATATGGTCCCTTACTCCCCAGTTCAAGATCAGATACAACCACCTTTCCAATCTTTTCTATCACAGGATCGAACCATCCTCCACCAATCTGAGTCCCCCAGATACTATGTATAACATAATATCTTTCGTTATGTTTGCCAAGATAGAGCATAATATGCCCTGGCATTCGAAGAAGGGTTGCAAAAGGATTTGCGATCTCAAGGACCTTCTTTTTTCCTTCCCTCGTTTCCCCTTCGAATGATCCGAGACTCAATCCAATCTTTGACTGAAGGGCTGAGTTACGTGGCATGAGAATACCAAATGTATTAAATATATCCATGATAAATCGGGAGCAGTCTCTTCCACCAAACATCTCTCCCCAGCCATAAGGTGAATGAAGCATCTTAAAGGCCTGAAGGGCGATATTTTGCTGGGTATAAGGAAGAAATCCCCGATGGACATCTTCAAACTCTCTAATATAACCTTCCCTCATGGTTAATTCTCCATTACCTTTTCTTAGTGGTATCCTGATCACATATTTTGAAATCTGTTTTTTTCTTTTTTCAGGAAAGCTTATGAGGGGAAAGGTTGAGCCCATCTGAGTGTGAAAGGCTTTCTTTTTAAAAAATGGATCAGCATATACCTTGATAAAATTCCCAGTAACAACCAACTTTTCATCAAAGTTTATAAAATCAATGGCTTCATTTTTATTCCCTGCGATAGCAATATCTTCTGTGCGGATCCAACCACGTATGAATGGGGTTTGTGTATAGGCCCAGAGATTGTCGCGACTAAAATGGTAAATGCCGATAAGTACCCCTGGTGGGATAGCAGAGTGTTGAAATCGGTCAAATTCGAAATTGTTGGGGGTGATCATTGATACCTCATCAGTTGGGAAGACTCTAATATCTGTGCGCCTGACTGTAAATGCAAAAAGAATATGATTATTTTCTCTCAAGCCTTTCTCATTAAAATTCTCTTTTAATCTACTCCAGAAAGAGTCATCCAGTGCCTTGCCATTTCTCCCATATCGAACCTCTTCAGTCCTTCCAAAACCTTCCCAATCCTCTTTTAAAAGGTTTATTATCTCAACTTTACTCCAATCCTCTTTCATTGTCTTGACATCATATAAGTAAAGATCGCCCCTCTTTAGGTTTTCTTCGTTCATTTTATTAATCTGGTCAGGTGTTAATAAGATGAGATGAGGGTTCTTTATCTTTTTAATCCAGAAGTAAGGGTCTTCCATTTTCAGAGAGACATTGGGAAGAAGATTTGAGGCGAATATTTTTGAGGGATTGATTGAGGCTGAATGTAAAAGGCTGAACATTAAAATAATTGTAAATAACCAAAAACGATTCATTTTATTTGACAAAAATGAAAAAATATATTATATAAAAAATTGAGTTACCAAAATGGTAGCTCTTTTTTTTGTGTCACTTAATTAAACAATAAATATTTATGATTTTCAATAGATTTAGAAAATCAATCCAAAAGGAAAGGGGGTAGATCGCCATGGTTTGTCAAACCGTAAAGCCTGGAACAGAATGTATCTTCATGAAGAAGAACGGCTGTTCCTACAATGGTGGGAGATGCTATCCCATCGTTGAATCCTGTAAAGGGTGTGAAAGGGTTGTGGAGTATCCTACAGGCCTTTATTGCAAGACCTATTGTGAACCAAGTTTGAAATGGGCAAAGGGGCCTTGCAATTTTGCCACCCATATCAAAAAGGAAGTTAAGGAGGATAACTTCAAGTTGAACCCTTTGAAAGCTTCAAAACGAAATGTAAGTCAGAGGGTTTGATCTGGTCCTATTGAGATTTGAATCATTATTTCATAGAAGTCCCCTCCGATCAGCCCTATTTAAAGAGGGGGCTTCAGCGTTTTTTCAATGTAAACCAGCTAATAATACCTGCGAGGATTAAGAGGAGAGTAATAAGAATATGAATACTAAATCCTGTAGCAATTGCCTTCTCCTTGGGAAACTCTAAGAGTAGAAATCCTAATGCCCATCCTGCCTCAAGCGTTCCCCAGTTCCCGATTGCACTGATAGGTAATGAACTCGAAATAAGGCCTATCGTGGATCCAAATATAACTTTAAGAAATGGAATTCCAATACCGATTCCTTTTAGAAATAAATAGAATACAAAGAAGATGATTCCCCATAGTGATAGGCTTGTCACTATAACAGGAAGAAATATCCTTTTGGCCTTAATGGCATAAAAATCCTCTGCTATCTCATAAATCTTTTTTTGCACCCATTGAATATACTTTTGATTCTTGATCCCAATCCATTTAAAGATATGTCTCAAAATATTCCAGAATAACATTAAGATGGAAGGCATATAGAAGAAGAGCAGAGTTATTAAACCTATGAGAAGGAGAATGAATAATATGATAAAAAATAATTTTATCTTAAAAATGCCTTGAAATCCTATAGAAGCAAATAAAAATATCATTAGGATTGTTAAAAGGTCATAAACCCGTGAGGCAATGAGCGAGGTCAATCCTTCAGTAATATTTAGAGTGCTAACTTTTGTTAAAAGAAAGGGATATGAAAGCTCTCCCATCTTTGAAGGGAGGATCATATTGGCTAAATTATAAAGGATGGAGATTCTAAAGAGATTCAGGATAGAAATATCTTTTGAATAAATCAAATATCTAAACCTTAATGCCTGACAGAATATGGCAAGGAGGTAGCAAATTGAGCCAATGATTATCCAAAGGGGATCAATGTTTTTTAAAAGATTTATAATTTCTTCAATTGATATCTGTGTAAAGAGCAGGAGGAGAATCAAAATAGTCACAGAGATGGAGATCGAAATCTGTTTAACCACTTGGAGTCTCTTTTTAGAATAATAAATTAATGAGGGAAAAAATATTTATAAATTTTTTAAACGCCTTCTAATCCATAATAGCTAAACCCTTAGCCAAAATAACATGAATCAAAATTAGGGTCAACTTTGTTTCAGAAAGTAAGACGAATGGCATCAGACATTAGATTTGAAAATTAACAATTTCCTAAATTGAGCGGCCCTCTATTATTTTTATAGAGATTGGGAAATCCATAAAAGGTCTGGTGTCTAAAGTCTGAAGTTCAGTGTCTGAGCTACAACACTGTGAACTCAGTAATTGACGATTGGTTTAAAAAATGGTAATTATTCTACAATGGCCGGCGTAGCTCAGTGGTAGAGCAACTGATTCGTAATCAGTAGGTCGAGGGTTCAAATCCCCCCGCCGGCTCCAAAAAAATCAATTGGGTAGTTCAATAGATTTAAGGTCCTTTTTTAATTGTGATAAAATTGTCCCCATCTGGACAATCTTATCTTCTACATTTTGACCCTTGGCTTTTATTTCTAAAGAGTATATTGTCAAAAGTGTAGACCTGACCCTCAGCTTTTCCCTTTTTTACATTTTCATATCGAATGTTGGTATTAACCGTTTTAAGCTCTATTGCCCAGCCATTGAAAGTAATATCAACCCTATTATTTTCGGGCACAACCTGATAGTATTTCAGTAAACTATCGCACAATTCCACTTTTAACCAACCTTCAAATTTCGCCCTTTCTTTCGCAAATATTGACACTCCCTGGTTGCTTTCCAATTTTGGTGTTAACTGCCCGAAAATTATTTCGCTAATTTCATCAAATTCCATCGTCACTCGTGTCCCAAATCCTCATAAATGCCACTAAACTGTTCCAAGGCTGACTCCAAATTATCTGCAATGTCCCTGGCGATGATGTCTGGTGGGGGGAGGTTTTCCGAGTCCTCAAGGCTTTCGTCTTTCAACCAGAATATGTCGAGGCTCACCTTATCCCTCTGCATCAATTCATCATAGGTAAATGCTTTAAACCGCTCGGTTTCTTTTCTTTCCCACCGATTCTCCGGGTTGTAGCATTGAATAAAATCTTTCAGGTCGTCATACCGCAAAG
>JBBITW010000126.1:0-10824 GCA_037440525.1 Deltaproteobacteria bacterium | reverse complement strand
AAAGCCTTTCTGCCAAAGGCGGATCAGTCGTTGCGTGGCAATCTCATAGATTCCTCGCTCTGCTCGGAATGACAATTTTGTAATATTCCTTCTCGCCTCGCAATGACAATTTAGAATCGCTCAATTTAGATAGAAACTATAAAGAAGCCTTAGGGACATGAGACTGTTGGCTAACTATTTTAGATAAGTGATTAATGACTGCTTCGTCAGCATTTCGATTCTAACTATGGTTTTAGAGAGGAGGTTTGGCAGATGGTGGAATCACGTTTGGCTGTTTTGGCTATCGGAGGGAATTCCCTTATCAAAGATAAGAACCGTATCGATCTTTACTCTCAGTACGAAGCAATCAGAGAAACTGCTCACTATATAGTTGATCTCGTCCAGGAGGGACTCGGTTTGATCATCACCCATGGCAATGGTCCTCAGGTGGGTTTTATCTATCGGCGGGGGGAGTTAGCCCGACACGAACTTCCCCTTATTCCATTGGACATCTGTGGTGCAGACACCCAGGGAGCAATAGGATATATGATTGAGATGGCCCTTCTGAACGAGTTTCGAAGGATTGGAATTTCAAAAAAGGTGGTTGCAGTTGTAACAAAGATGGTTGTTGACAGGGATGATCCTTCCTTTCATAATCCAACAAAACCTATTGGCTCATTTATGTCAGAGGAAGAGGCACTGAGAAATAAAAAGGAGTTTGGATGGCATGTCATGGAAGATGCAGGGAGGGGTTTCAGACGTGTTGTTCCATCACCCAAACCAAAGGAGATGATTGATATTGATGTAATCAGGACATTGATTAAGGGTGGTTATGTTGTTATTGCAGCAGGTGGAGGGGGTATTCCTGTGATCAGAAATGAGATGGGAGATCTTGAGGGTGTTGAGGCTGTGATTGACAAGGATTTTGGTTCTTCCCTGCTGGCAAGAAATATTGGAGCAGATACATTTATTATTTCCACAGCAGTGGAGGTAGCCTATTTAAACTTTGGAAGGGATGATCAGACTCCTATACGGCATGCAACACTTCAGGAAATAAGAAGGTATTTACTCGAAGGTCATTTCAGCCCAGGTTCTATGAAACCAAAGATTGAGGCTGTTATTGAATTCCTTGAATTCGGGGGGAAAAAGGCAATCATTACATCTCCTGAAAATCTTTTAAAGGCGTTAAAAGGGGAACAAGGGACGACAATTATAAAGTAAGAGAGAAGGTTCATCTCAATAGATTCCACATTTCCCTCATGAAATTTATCTTAAATGAAATATTTTCCTAAATTGTGGGATTTTTATAAAAGGCCTTTAACTACCAGTCATTGCCTGTCTACGGCAGGTCCTTTGACTTGCAATGATGATTGATAATTGCTCAATTGATATATTATTTTTTAAAAGTTAAAAATGATAACTTAAAATTTTGATTATTTAGTTGAAAAGATCCATGGTATAGAATCCACCCAGACAACAACTGCTTCTTTCTTGCCAGGGTTTGATACCCTGTGGGGCGAGGAAGATTTCATTGTAATAGAATCACCTGGCTTCAAATAATAAACCTCTCCGTCCGCTTCCACTTTCAACTCTCCTTCAAGAAGAAGAGCGGACTCTGTCCCCTCATGGGTGTGAAACCCTTCTCCGAAGGTGCTTCCTGGAGGAAACCTGTTTAAGAGAAATTCAAAAGGAACGTCTATACCTTGGGTCAATAGTTGAAATTTTATACCACCATCCACGAGAAGGGTTTTCCGATTTTCTGGATGTGTTTGATAAGAGGATGTTGATTCGAGAGATGGCTTCTCAGTAAAAAGCTGGCCAAGAGAGATGTTTAATGCATCTGCAATTGCCTTTGCTGTGGTTAAAGAGGGATTAACCGCCCCTGTCTCCACCTGGCTAAGGAACGCAGGAGAAAGCCTACATCTTCGAGCCATCTCCTTGAGGGTAAGCCTGTGTTGCTTGCGAAGCCTACGAATCTTTTTTCCAAGACTTTTATCATCTTCTATCATAATCCCCCCTAAATTTATTAATAACAGCTTAAAATATAAAATTTAATTTAATTTATATCAACATTTTTTATAAAATTAAATAAAAAATTTGTTATAGCTAAATTTATTTTTGGTATAACTTAATTTTTTTCTTGACATAACTATAAATTTATGATAATTAAATTTTCCATTAATATGCCTTTTAAGGTGGGTTAAATTAAATTGGAAAATTTTGGATTTGAGCTCAAATCTAATTTTTAAGAAAGGAGTTGTAAGATGTTTGAGATTGTAATTGATACAGGGGGGACATTTACAGACGCTGTATTAATAGATGATCAACGAAAGATAAATACTGCTAAATTCCCAACCAATGTTGCAGACCCATCAATGAGTATACTTGGTTGCATAGGGCTTTTGGCTCAACAAAGAAATCTTACCGATAGGCAACTTCTTGGAGATACAGTTACACTTGTAATAGGTACCACATTATCCACAAATTGTATCCTCGAAAAAAAGGGGGCAAAATGTTGCTTGATCTATACCAAAGGTTTCAGAGATATTCCTGAATTGGGTTCAAAGATATGGCAGAGGGATATCTATAATCTAAGATTACCACCACCCAACTACTTAATCCCTCGTTATCTTCGTTTTGGTGTTGAAGAGAGGATGCGCTATGATGGGAAGGTGATCACCCCACTTAACGAAGATGATGTTTTTGAAGCTTTAAGAAAAGCCAAGCAACATCAGGTAGAGGTTCCGGTTGTCTGTTTCTTACACTCTTACATCAATCCCTCACACGAAGAGAAGGCTTCGGAAATCATAAAAGCTCAATACCCTGACGTTGTAGTCTCTTCCCATATTCTTAGGCGATGGATAGAATACGATCGCTTAAGCACCGCAGAGATTGCAGGCTATGTAAAACCCATTACGACTCGTTTCTTAAGGGCTTTAGATAAACATTTAAAGGAGGCCAATTTCAGGGGAACTTCTCTTTTGATTACATGTACAGGGGGTGTTGCATCACCCGAAGTGTGTATTGACAACCCTACCCTTCTCATAGGATCAGGGCCAGCGGCAGGTCCTCTGCTGGGACAGTTTTTAGGGAAACAGGTAGGATTCGAAAATGTCATTGTCCTCGATATGGGAGGAACAAGTTCTGATCGAAGCATGCTTCCGGGTCTAAATATTTCAACGACCACCCAGATGAAGATAGGAGAGTATAAAAATGCTTCAGAATCCGTGGATGTGGCCAGTATAGGCGCAGGTGGGGGAAGTATTGCTCGCCTTGATGAACGTAAAATGCTCTATGTCGGTCCTGAAAGCGCAGGTGCTGATCCTGGACCTGCCTGTTATGGTAAAGGTGGAGAGCTTCCTACTGTTACAGATGCAGATGTAGTATTGGGATATATCCCTGCAGATTACTTCTTAGGTGGGACGATCTTATTAGATAAGGGTTTATCAGAAAAGGCCATTGAGGAGAAGATTGCCAAACCCCTTGGCATTGATAGGGTTGAAGCTGCTTATGCCATATCATCACTTGTCGAAGATAATATGGCAAATGAAATTTTCTTGGTTGCTATTAAAAAGGGGTTAGACCCGCGTAACTTTACTCTTATTGTTGGAGGTGGAGCGGGTCCTGTCCATGCTATTTCTGTAGCCTCCAAGCTCGGTATAAAAGAGGTATACATTCCGAGACAGGCTGCTGTATTCTGTGCATTTGGGGCCTCGCTTGCGGATTACAAATATATACTGACACGATTTCTTTATAGAAGAGATGATGAGTTGGATATGGAAATGGTGAAAACCCTTTTCGATTCTCTGGAAAAAGAAGGGGTTGATATCTTAACGAGGCAAGGGGTGTCAAAGAAGGATATGAAACTTATTCATGGAGCTGAAATGAGATACTTCGGCCAACTAAATGATGTTGACGTTGCCCTTTCAGATGGAAGAGAAGGTGAACCATTCACTGAGGCAACGCTAAAGGAGTTGATAAGGAGATTTCATGAACAACATAAGACCCTTTTTGGTTGGTCAGATCCATCCCTACCATGCATCATCTCCACACTAAAGCTTCAGGCTATTGGCCTGAGACCTCCTGCGAGGCTTGAAAAACAACCCATTCACCCAAAGGATTCATCCTCAGCCCTAAAGCGAAGAAGAGAAGTCTACTTTAAAGGGTTTGGAGGATTTGTCAATACACCATGCTATGATGCAGATAAATTACGCTATGGAAATGTAATATCAGGTCCGGCAATCATTGAGGAGGCAAAGACAACTATTGTTTTGCACCCAGGAACCGAACTTACAGTTGATGCCTACGAAAACTATTTGATAAGGAGGTAAATCAATGAGCCAACCAAGAACCATAGATCCCCTGACGCTTTCTCTTATTGAGGGAAGGTTATACTCCATGAATGAAGAACTTGGCGACAGGGTTTTTCGCCAGGCCTTCTCCATGGTAACAGCCCATATCCATGACCTCGGAACAGTATTATTTGATAGCAAGGAGAGGACCATCACTATTGGTAATTGGATGCCTGTTCATACAGCGGGGTCTGATGTTTGTCTAAAAGGAATACTGGATTGGATAGGCCGTGAGAACATCCATCCTGATGACTTCATCGTTGCAAATGATCCATTTATTGTTCGTTTTGGTCATGCCCCAGATTGGTCGTTTCTTCGCCCAATCTTCTATGAAGGAGAACTTCTATTTTATAACTTTCTTAGAACCCATCAATACGATTCTGGTGGGGCATTCCAGGGATGTTATTATCCCCGCACCTATGACTGCCATGGAGAGGGGCTGATGATTCCACCTGTCAAGATTATAGAAAGGGGGGTTATTGATGAGAAGGTGTTTTCTGTCATCCTCAGAAATGTGAGAGGCCGGGCGATGGTTCGCGCAGACAATATGCTCATATTCGAGGCAATGAGAAAAGCCGAAGAGAGGATGATAGAAATGATTAAAAGTTATGGAAAGGATACTGTAATGGCAGCCTGTGACGAGATTCTAAGGCGTACAGAAGAGTCAGTTAGGAAGGTGATCTCAACCTGGCCCGAAGGAACCTATTTTGCAGAAAGGGCTGCGGACTGGGATGGGACCACAGATCGACCTGTATGGGTAAGGCTGGCCCTTACGGTTAAGCCTGAAGAAGGACAACTTATATTCGATTTCTCCGAGAGTGACCCACAGGTAGATTATATCAATTGTCCAAGAGGCCAAACATGTGCAGCAGTTGTTTCAGGTGTTGCATGGTCACTTCCTCCTGGCACAGCCCGAAATCAAGGGATGCTAAACTGTTTAACAATTATTACGAAAGAGGGGACGGTTTTAGGCCCAACCTATCCTGCCACAACTGGAGCTCAATCTGTAACTATGGGGACGCAGATAACCGAATGTGTCCAGATTGCTTTAAGTCAGGTTGTCCCGAAGGAAACCTCTGCAATCTGGTCAAGACATCTGAGCCCCATTGTAACAGGTAAACGTCGGGATCGTATAGATCCAAGAACCGGAGCTCCACAGGTGTATTGGACTTCACCATTCCATTCAGATGGTTCAAGTGGAGCACTATATGGTTTTGATGGTGTTGATGGACTTGGACCTTGTCATGCTGGTGGTGGAGTGGTAAGAGCTCCTATAGAGGTTGAAGAATGGGATACGGTATACCGATGGCTCCATTATGAGTTTCTTAAAGACTCCATGGGCCATGGGCAATGGCGTGGAGGAGCAGGAACTGAGGTTCGTATCTTGAATGATTATGACCCAAAGGTATGGCAGCCCCTTGACTGCGTTGTTATGACAGGAAACTCCGATGGTGAAAAATTCACCCATACGGGTCTACTCGGTGGAACCGATGGAAAGGTAAACGAACTTGGAATCATAAGAAATGGGAATGATGTGAGATTGCGCTGTTTCGATGTTCAGTATGTTCAGCCCGGAGATATTATATGGACAAAAGGAGGAGGGGCTGGTGGTTTTGGAGATCCACTGGATCGGGAGATTGAGAAGGTTCGATGGGATGCCCTAAATGAATATATTTCTATTCAAACAGCAAAAGATATTTATGGAGTTGTAATTGACCCAAAGAGCTTTGAAGTGGATTATAAGGCAACTGAGGAACTTAGAAAAGATCTAAAGGCCAAAAAGAAAGGGGGTGAAAAGAAGGACAAGAAATTGGATAAAAAATAAAATAGAATGGAGAGGCAGGAAATTCAAGGGAGAAAGAAATCTTTTATATAGGGGGATGGAGTTAAAATTCATGATTCAAGAAATGGATTCTGTTTCTTGGATTCTAAGAGAAGGAGGAGAAGATGAAAACTTTAATCGCACTAATATGCTCTATTTTTTTATTGGTATGCCTTGCAGAAGCAAAGGATAAAATCGTTTTTGGCCAGGCAATTGGTATTACAGGTCCAATTGCAGCGGCTGCTGGTTTTTTAGAGGTTCCCATTACCAAGCTTTGGTTAGAGGAAGTGAATAAGAAGGGAGGGATATATATTCCCGAATATGGCAAACGTCTGCCTGTGGAGCTTCTTCGTTATGACGATAAGGGAGATATCCCTACCACTCTAAAACTCTTTGAAAAGTTAGCTACTGTTGATAAGGTGGATATCATCCTACCTCCTCACGGTACAGCCTATCATCTTGCAGTTGCTCCATTGGCTGCCAAATACAAATATCCCCTGGTTACCTTTACATTCATGACAGAGAGGTATAGGGAGGTTGCTCATAAGTATGGTTATACATTTATAACCACAACACCAATCCGTGAGAGCCAGACAGCCTTTAAAGAACTACTTATGGAATTGGGGGTAAAGAAGGTTGCCATCGTCTATGTTGCCCACGAATTTGGGATAGAGAATGCACAATTCTTAGCTCCTGCCCTTGGACCTGTTGGAATCGAAGTAGCCATGCTTAAAAGCTATCCAATGATGCCCAAGGATTTATCTCCTTTATTGAAGGAAGCCAAAGCTCTTGAAGTCGATGCCTTTATAGCTTTCTCCTATGTGCCTGGAACAATGCTTCTGCCTGAACAGGCGATGACCTTGGATTATAATCCAAAACTATTCTATACGGCTCTGGCAACTGCATGGCCTGCATTTAAACAGAAGTTTGGCCCTGCCACAGAAGGGGTCATGGGGCCAGGGGGCTGGAATGAAAAGGCTTCCCCAAAGGCAAAAGAATTTTATGATAAGTTCCTAGCCATGCATGGGAGACCCCCGTGTAACTGGTCCACAGCCTTTGGCTATGGAACACTTCAGATCTATGAGCAGGCGATCGAAAAGGTTGGATTGAATCGTGAAAAACTAAGAGATTATATCGCCGCAAATACTTTTGATACGGTTTATGGCCCAATAAAATTCACAGATTATTTTAACGTCGATCATCCAAGCTATATAGGTCAATGGCAGAAGGGAACTTTTGAATCAGTAGCCCCCAAGGAGAATAGAAAAGTGAAGGTCCTCTATCCCAAACCTCCTTGGCCAAAAAAATGATTTTATATTTAAATCATCTTGACGATGAAAATCAAGAAGGCTGCCTATTGCAAATTGAGCGGCCTTCTTGAAATCTTTTATTACTTATTAAATCTCATGATAATTCTTGATATCATAATTGGAGGTTTATTAACGGGTGGGATCTATGCCTTGCTGGCTGCAGGCCTTAGCCTGCAGTATGGTGTGTCACGGGTTCTCAATGTTTCACATGGTGAATTCATCATGCTCGGTGCAATGGCAACCTACACCCTGTATGTTCCCTTAGGGATCAATCCCTTTATCTCTCTGGCTATTGTAGGACCCATTCTCTTCATCATAGGTTCTCTTACAAATAAAATCCTATTTGAACGAATAAGAAGGTTAGCAGGCTCCATGGAGGTCTTTGAGGGCTGGTCTATTATGGTTAGCTTTGGCCTTCTCTTTATCATTCAGAACCTGGCTTTATTGGCCTGGGGTGCAAACGAAAGGGGTTATAAGTTTTTAATTGACCCGGTCAATCTTTTTGGTTCCATATTTGCGGCAAACCGACTTGTAGCACTTTTGATGGCGCTCGTGATAGGTATATCCTTCTTCTTCTTTCTTGTTCGCACACGCCTCGGAAAGGCAATAAGAGCAGCATCTCAGGAAGAGACTGGAGCCCAATTAATCGGAATCAATATATCCTGGATGCACGGCCTGTGCTTTGGTTTTGGGGCTCTTTTAGCAGGCTTAGCCGGTGTGCTTATCAGCACCATGTTCACTGTTTCGCCATTTATGGGCCTTCCTTATACGATCATTGCCATCATTGTGGTTGTCCTGGGCGGATTGGGCAATATCATCGGAAGTTTGATTGGGGGTCTGATACTGGGTCTCATCGGAAGCATCGTTCTACATATTGAACCAGGATTAGAATTGGCCGTCTTATACATACTATTCATGTTTATCCTTCTTCTAAGACCAAGGGGAATTTTCGGCAAATAAAGAGATGGATATCCCAAGGACTCATTCCAAAAGACTATTTCAATGGTTTTTCCTCGGCCTCCTATTGATCATCCTTCTTTTGATCCCTGGTTATATTCCAGTTTACTATGTATCGCTTCTGATTAGTATTTTTCAATATACAGTCCTTACGGTAAGCTGGGCTACCTTTTGTGGCCCAACAGGTTATATCTCCCTCTCATCAGCCGCTTTCCTCGGAATTGGTATGTATGTCACTGCCCTCACAGGGGAGAAGTTACCCCTACCAGTAGTAATCATTTTGGGAGGCTTAGCAAGCTTTCTCCTTGCCCTTATGGTAGGCCTTTCGTCTCTGAGGATCAAAGGTATATTCTTTGCCATGTTCACCCTTGGGCTTAGCGAAGGCTTAAGACATTTCATCAACTGGTGGGAGATTAGTAGAATTGGAAGACAGGGAAGATGGGTTATATCAGTCAATACCACAATTATATTTTACACCATGCTGGCTATCTTTATCATGACTCTTCTTACCTCCTATCTCATCAGACGTTCCAAATTTGGATTGGCCCTACAGGGCATTGGAGATGGAGAAGAAGCTGCTGAGCATATAGGGATTAATGTAAACTGGCTGAAGGTCATCATATTCGCTATGACTTCCTTCTGGATGGGAGCAACAGGGGCCATTATTGTGACAAAATGGTTATATGTGGATACAGCCACTGCCTTCGATGTAGTTTATTCTTTTACCCCGACTTTAATGGCCCTGTTTGGTGGGATAGGAGAAATTTATGGTTGGGTCCTCGGGGCAGTGGTATTTACTATTCTTACCGAACTTCTCTTAACAGAATTTCCCTATTTTTATATGCTCATCTTCGGAATTGTAATCATAAGCGTCTTCCTGTTCTTCCCTCAAGGACTGATAGGATTAATTGTAAAACAGTGGAAAAGTGGGGGTGGGGAGAAAATATGCCTTTAATCGAAGCTGAAGGGGTCTGTAAAAAGTTTGGTGGACTGGGGGCTGTTGTAATCGTTGATTTTCATATCAATCGGGATGAAATTGTAGGTTTGATAGGGCCAAATGGTGCTGGGAAAACCACCCTCTTTAATCTCATCTCAGGTGCCCAGACCATAACGAAGGGAAAAATAATATTTAAAGGGGAGAATATTACGGGATTAAAACCCTATGAAATTTGCAGGCGAAGAATAGCAAGAACCTTCCAATCCGTAAAGGTCTTTCCGAATATGACTGCCTTTAATAATGTCCTTTTAGGGTCACTTTTTGGTGCCTCAGGATCAAAATCCAGGGTTCAGGCCCAGGGAGAGACCATAGAGTTTTTAGAGTTTGTGGGATTATCGGCAAAGAGGGACACTCTCGCCAGAGACTTAACAATTGCAAATCAGAAGCGAATCGAAGTGGCACGGGCCCTTGCCACAAAGCCAGAACTCCTGTTGCTCGATGAGGTGATGGCCGGTCTAAATCCTACAGAGGTTATCGAGGTCATAGATCTGATCAAGAAGATTCGAAATAAGGGAATTACGGTTTTTATGATCGAACATGTCATGAAGGCCATAATGGATATATCCGACAGGGTCATCGTCCTACACCACGGCGAGAAGATTGCAGAAGGGGCCCCGGAGGAGATAGCGGTGAGCCAAGAAGTCATCAGGGTATATCTTGGAAAGTAGAAAGATGCTCGGAATAAAAGGGATCAATACATTTTATGGCAAACTTCAAGCCTTATGGGATGTCTCCTTTGAGGTGAAGGAGAAGGAGATAGTTTCTCTGGTTGGCGCCAATGGAGCCGGCAAGACGACTATCCTCAAGACCATCTCCAATATCTTACATCCATCTTCAGGTGTGATCGAGTTTATGGGAATAAGAATTGATAGGATGCCCTCTCATCGTATTGTTGAAATGGGAATTTCTCATATACCGGAAGGGAAAAAGCTCTTTCCGGATATGACGGTAAGGGAAAACCTTGAATTGGGTGCCTTTGCTTCAGAGACCTGGAAGAGGAAGGAAGAGAGGCTTACTCTGGTCTATCAAATATTTCCAAGACTGAAAGAGAGAGAAAAACAACTGGCTCGAACCCTAAGCGGTGGAGAACAGCAGATGTTGGCCATGGGTCGGGGTTTGATGTCCATGCCAAGGCTCTACATGTTGGACGAACCATCATCAGGGCTGGCCCCATTATTGATAAAGGAACTCTTTGAGGTCATAAAGATTCTTCGAGACCAGGGGACAACCATTTTACTCGTTGAACAGAATACACAGCGAGCTCTTGAGATATCAGATCGTGGGTATGTATTGGAAAATGGTCGAATTACACTGGAAGGAATGGGGGAGGAGCTGCTTGCAAATGAATATGTAAAAGTTGCCTATCTGGGGCTTTAAATTACTTACGGGAAAGAAAGGTGAATTAAA
>JBBITW010000125.1:0-10921 GCA_037440525.1 Deltaproteobacteria bacterium | reverse complement strand
TGTAACCCCCGCTGTTTTAGAAGATTATAGAAAAAAGAAGGCTAGTATATACCATTTATTTCTAAATCTTCTCCATCCCCAGACATTCAAACAAGGATGGGATATGCATAGCGCCATTGTGAAAACCTGTTAAAACATTGAATATAATACTAACCTTTCGGTTATTCTTTCATTGCCAGAATTAGGCCAATTTGACGAGGAATTGGCCGATTTGCTTGAAAAAGGGGGAAAAGAAGCATCGACCTCTGGAATCAAAGTAACAGTTGAATGGCGAAAGATTTTGAAGGATCGTTTATCATCACTTCGTTCACAATATGATTACATTCTTATAGATTGCCCGCCGAGTCTATCGCTATTTACATCGAATGCCCTTGTTGCAAGTGACTATTTCGTGACACCGATTGCCCCCGAATTTCTATCAATCCAGGGAATGGACTTGATTACCAGTCGTCTGGGACGACTCAAGCAAAGGAAGGGCCTCCAAGACATGAACGTCAAGTTTGCTGGTTGTATTATAAACCGGATAGATATTAGGAGAAAGGACCATTTGGAGCTATGTGAACAGACCATTTACAAAAATTATGGGAAATATCATCCCTTCAAATATTGGATAGGTGATCTAAAACCCATGTATA
Organism: Deltaproteobacteria bacterium; assembly: GCA_037440525.1. Lineage (GTDB taxonomy): Bacteria > Desulfobacterota > BSN033 > BSN033 > UBA1163 > JBBITW01. The sequence continues at coordinate 10,286 of JBBITW010000125.1, read as the reverse complement.
TTGTTACAGACTATTATTATCCATTTGAAAAGCACGGGCGGAAATGGAGGTCTGTTCAAGAAAAATACAATTATGAAGACAGGAATTTCCGTAACCCCAAGGGCTCATTACACATACCTGATGAAGGCGATTACTATAGCCTTTATAATGTCCTCTTTAAGCTTACCACTGAATTAATTGGGAGATGCACATGACTATGGACAAACGCAATGAAATTAATCCAGAAGCTCCCCTTTTATCAAGAGAATCAGGGGATAAGAAAAAAGGTAAGGCAATCAAATCGCAGCCTAAAAAGGTAGTTCCAGGCACAATTGCAAAGTTTGTAAGTGAAGTTTACAAGAGTGACCCAATAAAAGTGCTGGAATTTTCACCGGAATTGTTCCGGGTGCTGTCTGGTATGGAAGTTGTAAAGGAAAAGATAGATAGGAGATACTTTGAGAACTACGTAACAGAAAGAGAACGTGCGGATTTTATCTCTCAAGTACAGTTAATAGCAAAAAAGGAAGAATTTAGCAAGGAAGATGCGATCAGGTTCCTTGAATTAGTGGCGGCCCTTGGTATACAGAACGATTCACCAATTAGGTCAAAATTATTTAAAGCAGTTAAGGCATTCGGATTGGATTTGAGTGAGGAAAAGGATTCTACACGGGTTCTACGGCATGGGGAAATAGCACATAGAGTCGAGCTAATTCGCGGATTATTACTTGGTCTTGACTGGAGTGGTGCTCTCCTTGAATTGTCCTTGCTTGGCAAGGACATACTTATTCGGAAATCTGCGGAAAACTTGGTTGGGTGTTTATCTATAAACCAAGGGATTGAAAATTTAAGAGGAAATGTCAAGCCATCTTTCCATAAAATCATTGTTGTTGACAGATCTGCTTTTCTTTCAATCATGAATAAAAGTGCGCCACAACACGATGTCTTTGGGTCAACATTTCTGCGATTTATTGACAACCGAACCAGGCTGCTGTGTCCTGCGGAAACTTTACTTTCCCTAATTCCTCTAGTATCTGCTTGTGTAGGAATTGCTGAAACACGGGCAATATTCAAACGGATGGAGAACTTGGTCCAGGTAATCTGGAGCTTACCAGCGGCAAGAAAGTTGATCTTTGATTTAGGCCTTGCCGAAGAGTGTTTCGGGTTGGAAATTTCATCACTTTACAGCCTACTTGTGGCTAGGTTAAGTGGTGTTCCCCTTTTCGCCTCCGACCCTCGTGTCATAGCTGCCTTAGAGAAAGTAGGGAATTTAGTATGAATTAGGGGGAATGTAAAAGAGCCCAGTTTCAAACCTTCAAATTTCGATTTTCGTGATAAATAAAGGGGAGTGTTCTATTTTTCATTTCCTAATTATTTCCTTCCTTAAAAATGACTTCCTTGCAAATGAATAAAAACATCCCCCTTATTTTCCATTTATTTCATTGGGCAACCACAAGGGTTGCCCCTATAGTGGTGGTTGTTTCTTTCTTGACATAGGGGTTATATTATAGTATGCATAATTGGTAAAAATGTTAGAACTAAAAGAAATAGCAGATAAATACAAATTGGAATTAGTCTTGTTATTTGGCTCTCGTCTCTCAACAGATCTCCATTTTGAGAGCGATATCGATATCGCTGTCTATGGAAAGGAGATTTTATCTGAAGAAGAAAAGATCCAGCTTGTTTACGAACTTAGCAATATCTTTCATTCAGATGATGTCGATTTAGTGGATTTGAGGACGGCCTCCCCTTTCTTGGAGAAAGAAATCTTGAATAATTATAAGGTTCTTTTTCAGAAGGATGAGACGCTTCTTTATCGATTAGAATTGGCTAATATGCACAAGATAAAAGAGATAGAAATCCTTGAGCAGATTCGACGCGAGCGACTTGAAGAGTTTGTGAAATGATTGACAAGAGGTTGTGATAGATTGAATTGACGGTTATAGAGTAATCTGTTAAAATTTCAAAAATTTTAAAAAAAAGTCTTATTGATTTAAGAGATGAGATTAAAGAATAAAAAGGCTATTGTAACGGGGGCAGGACAGGGGATAGGTCGGAGCATAGCCCTGAAGATGGCTTATGAGGGAGCAGATATAATCCTTTTTGAGAAAAATCCTGATACAGGAAAAGAGGTGGGCAGTGAGATTGAAGCCATGGGAAGGAAGGCGCTGAATTTTGTCGTTGATGTTGCTGACAAAATGCAGGTTCGCTCTGCGGTTAAAGAGGTTTTAGATAAATGGAAAAGAATTGATATTCTGGTCAACAACGCAGGTTTTGATAGGCCTGCTAAAATCTTAGACGTGAAGGAGGAGGATTGGGAAGCGGTTCTGGGTGTTCATCTAAAAGGAACATTAAACTGCATTCAGGCGGTTGCTTCTCATATGATAGAGAATCGTTATGGAAAGATTGTAAATATTTCATCCATATGGGGAAAGGTTGGGGCTATTTCGGAGATAAGTTACACCGCAGCCAAGGCAGGCATCATAGGTCTTACAAAGAGTGTATCGAGGGAGCTTGGCCGCTATCAAATAAATGTAAATGTTGTTCTTCCAGGTTTGATTCTGACCCCCACCATTTCGAAGATGGCTGAGAAGTATCAGAATATGATTATACAGAATACACCATTAGGCCGGATAGGTCAGCCTGAGGAGGTTGCCAATGTGGTCGCCTTTTTGGCCTCTGATGAAGCAAGTTTCATGACAGGAGCAGTTGTCGAGGTCTCCGGGGGATGGAATATGTAGAAAATTTTTCGTGGAGTCTTAAGCAATGGATAGTATAGAAAAGGAAAGAGAGTTCTGGAGAAAGAAGGCAAAAGAGGTGGGCAGGACTGTTGTTGCCCCCATTGCAGGGGAGAATGATTTGAAGGGTGAATTCTCCTGGGAGATTGCCAGTGCATTTTCAGAAGCTGGTTTTTTAAGCCTTCTAATTCCAAAAGAGTATGGAGGTATGGATGGAGATATCACATCCTTTTGCATAATCTCAGAGGAGATTGCCTACCACTGCGCCTCGTCTGCCATTCTAATTATTGCCCAGGCAGTTGGGACTTTACCTGTTGTGATGGGTGGGTCTTCTTCTCTAAAGGAGATTTGTTTGACAAAATTGGCGAAGGAGAAGGGAATCATATGTTTTTGTTTGACAGAACCCGGAGCAGGCTCTGATGCGGCCTCGATTCAAACAAGGGCAGAACTTAAAGGAGATTATTATCTACTTAATGGCCGTAAGATGTTTATAACCAATGGTGGGGTCTCTGATTATTATACTGTTTTTGCCGTTACCCAGCCAGGTAGAAGGATGGAAGGGATAACAGGTTTTCTCCTTGAAAAGTCAACCCCTGGCCTTTCCATAGGTAAGAAAGAGGATAAGATGGGTTTCCGTAGTTCGAGCACCACTGAGGTAGTCCTGGAAGATGCAAAGGTTCCCACATCAAACCGAATAGGGGAAGAGAATGGGGGATGGTGGCTGATGATGAGGACACTGAATCGTTCGAGGCCAGCCATCGGGGCTCAGGCAGTTGGATTGGCACAGGGTGCCTTCGATTATGCTATAAATTTTGCTAAGGACAGAGGTTGGTTCAAAAAGGATGAGCGAAACATTCTTATTAGATCAGAATTTGCTGACCTGGCTGTTGATATTGAAGCGGCACGTGCAATTGTTTATAAGGCGGCAGAGATGATCGATGAAAAGGCAAAGGGGACACCGGTTCAGGTCTTTTCCTCCATGTCCAAATACTTTGCCTCAGATGTAGCAATGAAGGTCACAACAGAAATCGTTCAGATGATGGAATGGGAAGGGCTCATTCAAAGAAATACTGTTGAGAGGATGATGAGGGATGCAAAGCTTATCCAGATCTTCGAAGGGACAAACCAGATTCAGAGGATGGTGATTTCGCATACCCTTCTAAAATCAAAATGATAGACTCTTAACCTCCTGCAAGAAGCATCATAAATATCAGACTGTCCCCTTCCTTTAATTCAGTATCATGTTTGTCCGGAGAAATGAATGATTTACCATTAATGGCAATCTGTATCATTAGATCAAAGTTTCCATCCTTATCATAAAAAGCCTCTCTCAACTTTTTACCATACCGGTTAATCAATTCATTGATTACATCCCTGACTGTGTTACCTGATATCTCAAGCTGTAGTTTCTTCTTCCCTATCAAATCTGAAATCATTGGAAGACCCAGGAATTCGATATTGATCTTCATAATTAACCCCTTATCCAATAATTACCTATTCTTTCGGGATTCTCAATAAATGAGAGGAAATAGTTTGGCCTTTCAACCCTGAAGAATAGGATTCGCTCTAAAAATATACCTATGGTTAGACTTATTACAAAAGATATAGATATCATCTCATTCCCACCAACAAGGAATATAACAGTGGTAAAAAGGAGCGGAAGAAGGAGATTTGTCCAGATAAATAGAAGAAAAAACCATCTCTCATTTCCTGAAATCAATTCGCTCAATGAGGAATGGGATGTCCTCTTTAGATGCTTCCGGTAAAGAAGTAAAAGTATAACCTGAATGAAAAGACATGAGATGGATATAAGGATAAAAATAAATGATTGAACCTCAGTAACGCTATGGATAATAGTTCCTATCCATACAGCAGAAACTATATAGTATATTGGCAAAACAGGGCTCTTCCACGAAGGATGGCAGTCAAATCTATATGCCAATCCTGTTGAGATAATGAAGAAAAAAGACAGGGCAAGGTTTAGCCAGCCAAATGGGATAAAGTCTCCCCGGAGGTGCCCCAATTTAGATAGTAATTCTAAGAAAAATCCGAGTGTCATTGCCCCGGCAAGTCGAACCTCCCAGACAAGATATGATCTATTGTTACGGATCATTGTGAGAAATCTCTTCGGGACATTTAGATGGAGTATTGAAGCAATTATGGCTATAAACATGAAGATTAGTGAAATGGCAATCCATTTGATTGAAGGGGTGAAAAAGGGATTTGTAAGACCAAGGCCTGATGAGATTCTCGAGAGGGTGATGAAGATTATGAGGGGGATATCAGGGTCAAAGCTTCGAGGTTTAGACTTCATCTGATATTCAAGAAGTCTCAGGTATGCAGACTTTGGAAGTGAAGTATGGCTCTGGGTTTCCATGACTTATTCTCCTGAAATATTCTTTTCCAATTTTAAAATATCATCTGCCACAGAGATCCACTGAGAAGGTGTTTTTGAGATTCCGATTGCCATTTCAAGGATTTCAGATATATCCTCGGGCTTTATCAAGGAAAGCCTGGATACGACCAGAGGACAGAGTGTAATAGTATCGGCTAAAATCTTCAGTTTCTCTTTCATGGTGACATGAGAGACAACATCTTCTTCTTTTGATAAATGTTCTGAGAAGTCGAAGCTTACAAGATAATCCCATTCAGAGGGAAATAACTTGAGCGAAAGTGAATAGGAATTTGAAGATCGAGGATCTCTAATCGGGAGTTCCATCCCTTTTGTGTGATGAACAAACTCATGGCCTTTACCAAGAATTTTTGAGGCATATAGACTCCCACGACAGAAGATCTCACCCATATCTCTTCCACTTATGATCATATCCATCATATGTGCTATGGTTTCACCATCCCTTATGTCGCCTCCATTTGAGCCTATCTCTTTGTCAGAGAGGATTCCTTTTTCATGACAATCAACCATCCAGGAGAGAAGCGAGCCCATGGAGGCTGGATCAATACCATTTAATTGTAACGTACGGAATAATTTTAGAGTCCATTGCCAATCATATATTCCAATTCTCGGTCCAAGGCTCCATGCACCTTCGAGATGAAGGCCACCAAAATATTCTCCTAAGAATTGTGTGATTCGACCACAATGAATCGGGCAGGAGAAACATCCCTGCCTGCCATAATGGTATTTTTTAAGATAGACCTTCTTCCATCTTTTCTCAGTATCCTCATTGCTCATCTCGTTGAAGTTTCTTATACCAAGTCCCCCACCATTTTCACCCAGGGAAAAGAAGGTTCCTTCCTCTCTTAACTGGATGGCTTTCCGATCCTTTTGGATTCGTTCTCTCAAAGAGAGGCAGAAATTTAAGAATTGAGAAGGTTTATCTGTGGAGATAGAATCTCCACCACGTATGGCCACTGCCTTGAGATTCTTCGATCCAAAGATAGATCCCAAACCAATATGTTCCCCTGCCCATGAAAAACAGTTCGTTACATTAGAGAAAGGGATAAGTCTTTCTCCAGCAGGTCCAATGCAAATGATCTCAGCATCTCTATCCTCTTTTTCTTCATAAATTTTTATAGCCGCCTCATATGTGTCCTTGCCCCAGATGTGAGTTGCATCTTCAAATATCACACCTTTTTCATCGATCCAGAGATAAATAGGCTTCTCTCCTTTGCCCCTGATAATAAGCTGTTCAAAACCAACTTGCTTGAGTTCTGCTCCGAAGTGACCTGGAAGGCTCAGATGGGCATAACCTGGTGGATCTAAAAGAGGGGAGAATGTGGAGACACTTGTAAAACCCGAAAATGGTATGAGTGTTCCGGTTACAGGGCCTACAGCAAAGGCAACTGGATTTTGAGGTGAGAAAGGTTGGTTTGGAGGGTTTTCTTCAAGAAAGAATCTTGCATTAAGACCTCTTCCCCCAATCCATCTCTCTATCTCAGAGGAGGCAATCTCTTCAGAGGAAACCCTGTGGTTACTTAAGTCAATCAGAAGCCTTTTCGGTACACTGCCTTTTATCATTTGTTTCAACCTCAGGGGATTGATTTTAGGGTTTGGAGGGACTGTTTAATGGAGGCCCTTTTTCTCTGGAAAGAAAGCCTTCCATCGGTTGTGAAGGAAAGGGCTCCTGTGGTGCAGACCTCAACACATAGGGGTTTACCCCTGCAGAGATCGCAGGTCATGGTCTTTCCTTTTTTTGGATGGATAATAGGTGCTGAAAATGGGCAGGCATATATACAGGATTTACACCCAACACACCATTTTTCATCTGTGATGACAGCCCCGCTCTCCTCGAGGCGAATTCTCGCCTTTGTCGGGCAGATGTTTATACAGGGTGCATCTTCACAGTGCTGGCAGACTATGGGTATATAAACACCGATTTCCCCCCATTTCTTGATCTGGATACGAGAAAGGAGTGAAGAGAAGGATTCTTCGTGAGAGAGGGAACAGACAATTTCACACGATTCACATCCAGAACAGAGATCAGGAATTATTGAGATGGCATTCATATTGTTATCATCCAACAAATCTTCGCATCAACTCTGAATACTTCAGGACCGCTTCCCTCTTCTTCTTCAGATTTGCCCTTTCTGCATCAATATAATCCACTGCCTTTGTCTCACAGAATGCTACACATTTTGGGTCTCCATCACAGTAGTCGCACTTTATGACCTTCTTCTCCTTTACGTTTATGCCCATAGCACCAAAGGGACAGGCTGTTACACACATCTTACAGCCAATGCACAGATCATAATTGACCATGACACGGTTTAATTCTTCATCCCTATAGATTGCACCCTTCGGGCATACACTCATACAGGCTGCCTCTTCACAATGCTGACATAGCATAGGAAAGTAGAACCCCACATTCTCCCACTTGATCACATTGATACGGGAGAGGCTTGGATTGCTAACCCCGTGATGGAAGACTGAACAGACAAGCTCACATTGACGACAACCTGTGCACTTCTCATGATCGACAACCAATACCTTTTGCTCCATCGATGGCCTCCTCATTGATTTTTGTTTTGAAATTGTAATCTTCTTCCTATAATTTGTGACTCGGCTCCTGATCAAGCCCTAATTTCTTAAGGGTTTCCGGTTCCGGAACTCCATTGTCATCCCACCCATGGATTCTGTAGTATTCATTAATCATATCTCTAAATTTCTCACGATCCAGTGCCCTTCCCCGCACAATGTCCAATCCTATGGGAGTTGGTTCATCAAAATAACGATCTACAAGCCAGTCGTCCTTGCGGGTTGCTCCCTCTCTGATATTGAAGAGCCTTTCGAGGTTATATGCACGATCTGCACAATCCCAGATATCTCTGGGTGAAAGTTCAAGGCCTGTATTGTAGTAGATCATCTTTGAAAACTCTTCAAAGTTCGGCATGTTTACACCGAGGAAGACAGTATGGAATTTACACATCCCGATCATGTCAACTGCCATATAACACATCTCATGCCATACTACCTGCCATGGTTTCCCATCATAATCCCTGTAGTCTGATGTGAGAGGACCATTATAGGGAATCGGGTTACTATAGATCTTCCTCAATACTGGTTCAGGGAGATGGTATAGATCAATAGCTGGTCGAGAACGTAGGTGGTCAGAGCCTCGGGTTGCGGTTGCAATGCCAAGGGCAAGGCTCGGAGTTGGCCTTTCATCTGAATGAAGGTTTGAGAGACCCTTTACGTGGATTAGATATTTCTCAGCCCCTTTACCTATCTTTTGAGCGGCACGAAGTCCACCTTCTGCCAGGATATCTCCCAGCCCCTCTCTCCTTCCAATTCGGTGAATCATTTCAATAACAGCCTCATCGTTACCAAACTCCAATTTCAATCCCCCTGTATCCTCGTCTGTAAGGATTCCCTTTTCGTAAAGTTCCATTGCCCATGCAATGAGACTACCTGTTTCGAGGGTATCCAGACCATAAATGTTCACAAGGTGATTTCCAACAAGGATCGTATTGAAATTCCTGCAACCAACCTCTGTTCCCCATGCCCCCTGACTTGTGTATTCTGGTCCCTGAGCATAAGTACCTGCATATGGTCCTTCTTTTATGATATATCTGTGACGACAGTGAAGCTGGCATCCAAAACAACCGTCAGTCCCGATTGAATAGTCATCGATATTCTCACATTCAATTGACGAACTATCAGTTAACTGGTTTAGTTGGAAATTATTTGTTCGCACAAGCCCTGTTGTATTTGTTACCCCGTAGATGAACATGGTTCCCCAGCGCTGCATGATCTGGCCAAATTTTGTTGAGCAGATATCCCTTATAACTTTCTTATCATATTCGAGGGCTTCTATTGGAGAGTGGATCTTTATATCCATAGTCCCCCGAGCAACAATGGCCTTGAGATTCTTTGATCCCAGGACAGCACCCAATCCAGTTCTTCCCCCTGAATTCTTGTGACGGCTCATCACATTGGCAAATCTCACAAGCCTCTCTCCTGCAGGGCCGATACAGAGGGTTTGAATATCATCATCTCGGAGTTCTTTTCTGAGGATTTCCTGAGTATCCTGCACTGTCTCACCCCAGATCGCTGAGGCATCCCGGATCTCAATCTTCCCATTATTTACATATAGGTAAGATGGCTTTGGGGCCTTTCCTTTGATAAGAAGGTGGTCGAATCCTGCCCAGCGAAGTTCAGGTGCGAAGAAGCCACCCATGTTTGTGCTTCCAAGATAGCCTGTAAGAGGAGATTTGGACATCACATGTGTCCTTGCAGAGGCTGAAGCCGGTGTGCCTCCCAAGAGGCCTGCACTTACAATGACTACATTTTCTGGACTAAAAGGATCTATACCCTGGGGAAGATGGTTATAGAGAAGATATATATCTAAACCGCGGCCTCCAATATATCTCTTCCTGAGTTCAAGTGGAATAGGGGCAGTTCTAATCTCCCCATTGGTTAAATTGATATAAGCAATCTTTCTACTGAGTGCCATAAAGTCCTCCTTCTCTCATATTTGGATTTCTAAATGCTGAATATCCAATTTCATTGAATAGGGTTTTAGATATCTTTAAATTCCACAATCCTTGCCCGAAGCAAAAAAATTCCGCACTTTATTTTGGAAACTTTTCCCAAACAGGTCCTCTTATCTTCGCGGTCTGTGGATATGGCCAGGAGATTCTCCACTCCATGCCACATCTCGGACAATTTGCCTTATCAGTTCCTCTTTGTGGCCAGAATCGTTCAAAACAGTGAAGGCACCTCACCTCACCATCCCTTCTCTCTTTTGAAGCCTTTTCTATGTTCATAAAACACCCCCAATAGATAAAAGTTCTATACAATGAACGGTTCTATTTGCAGAAATAATAACATACCAGGTTTTTTTGTCAAGTATTTTTTATAAATTCCTCAATTTGGAATGCCAGATCTTATGAAATTTTGGATTCATCAATTTTATCTTTAATTTCAAATAATTAAAAATTATTTAACTTATAAAAAACATTTTTATCACTTATCTCGATATCATCTTTTTAGAAAAATCCTCGAAAGAAGAAATGGTGATATTGACATTAGGGGAAAAAGATATTAAATATAGATTGTTCAATATGGTGAACAAATGGAAAAGACTCATTACTCTGCCCCTTCTGTGAGGAAGG
>JBBITW010000124.1:0-10923 GCA_037440525.1 Deltaproteobacteria bacterium | reverse complement strand
GATCCGCCTCTGGCGGAAAGGATTTTAGGATTCAAGGGTTCAAGTGCTTATTTTACTCCGATAAAATCGGATCCGCCTCTGGAGGAAAAGACTTTATTAGTGCCTTAAGAATTCTTTTAACTTCTCATAATCTCTATTTTTGTAAATATCTAAACATGCTTTTATATGATCTTTACTAAATTTTTAATTCTTTGTAATTCTTAAGCATTTCCCTTGAATCCTTGACCCCTTGAATCCTTTAGATTTTGTCAACTTTTTTGGAGATGATCCAATTTTTTAAAAAATCTAAATTGAAGATACATAAAAAGGTAATTAATTACCAAATACAAATTTTTTTATTCTATTCGCATTAACTGGATCATCTTTTGCGATGTCTTCCCATTCCTTGGTAATCGCAAGGTTCATAAACCATTTTTCATCATCGGGAGAGAATTTAATCTCTTTGATACCCTTTTCCTTCATCCTTGCTATCTCTTCTTGATCCAGTTTAGCCCAGACAGGTTCCCACTTTTTTTCAAATTCAACCATGGTATCAATCATCATCTTCTGGATATCAGGAGGAAGTTTCTTCCATGTATTCAGATTGAGATTTATATATACGCCTCCCCACCACATGAGGGGATGTATGATATATTTTACTACCTCAACAAGGCCAAACTGCCTTATGTGGTATGTTGGAGCAAAAAATCCATTAATGACCCGACGCTCCATAGCTGCATAGATATCCATTCTCGGGACAACAACCCCAGCAGCACCAAGGGCTTCTATAAATTTATCATAGGTTTCTAAGGTGCGGAGCTTTTTCCCTTTAAAATCATTTTTGGGGTCTTTAACTGGAAAATTTGTAAACAGGTACATCCCCATTTTTGAGTTGATACAGCCCAGAAAACGCATATCAACCTTTTCAGTAAGTTCAACCAATATGTCGTAAAATCCATTTTTTCTTTTTTCTATACTCGATAAGCCTATCAGGTAATCTGCACTGATGGCCGGCACTTTCTTTGCGTAATAACTGGGGGGAATCATAGCAATCTGGACAACGCCTGATTGGAGGCCATCAATTTGCTCACGGGAAGACATGACCTCTGGGCCGCCGAGAAATTTTATCTTTAGGACCCCACCAGCTTTCTTTTGAACCTCTTCTAAGAATTCAACAAACATTTTTGCCTCAACGCTCGTTGTAGGAAGGAATGATACTGCCTTCATCTCTATTGGGGACGCTCCAGATGAAATTCTAAAGGGTATCAGTGTTAGTGCTGCCATAAAAATGATTGATAAAAAAATTCTTGACCTCTTAATTTCCATATTGTACCTCCTCTCTTTTTGATATATTTTTTCTCTTCAAAAATTTTTCAAGCTCTAACTCTTTATTTGTTCTTCTTTATAAATCGCAATGAAAATAGAACAAGCGCTCGATTTAAATAGATTCATATCAAATTCCAAAAACATTGTCAAGTTTTTTTAAGAGGTCTCTTAAAAAGCCTTTGAATGATTGGGGAGGTAGGGTTCCAAACCCTTCGAATGCGGACATTTAGAAGTTAAATTGCCTATAAAATAAGAGTGGTTGGTTTGAAGGTTAAGGCTAAGAAGCCAGTTTTGTTTATAGGTCAGGCAATTGGTCTTTCTGCCACAGGTGGATTTGCCTCTGGTAGAAAAAATTTCCTTCACCCATTCACTTTACCTAAACCGGCTTCCTAACCTTTGCCTTAACCTGAATATTTTCATTGTTCGTGGGAGGCTAAGCTCCCCAAGGGTAGAGGATTAAGGTGAGGGGGAAATTTATGCACTTTTTCAGAGTTCTGGTTTATATCTCTTGACAAAATTTCGGGATTATATTAAGTAAAGTGAACAAGTAAATTTTTTCACAAAGTTTATATTTAATTTAATAATCAAAAAATATCCTTAAATTATTATTTGAGGAAAGGGAATGAAAAAGGGAAACTTAAATGATTCAAAAGAAAATAAGCAACCCAGTATTAAATTAAACAGAAGAACGTTTCTAAAGTTATCAGCAATAACTGGAGCTGTTATCGGGGCAAATCAGATATTTGGGCAATCAAATTCCAAAAATGCACTGCCTTTATTACAAGAAACTCAATTAAAGACCCCTAAAGAGAGATGGATAAACACATCTTGTTTGAACTGTTCAGGACGCTGTGCCATTAGAGTAAAAGTCATGGCTGGTAAAGCGGTAAAGGTGACCGGAAATCCATATTCGAAAGTCTCTGAAGGAAAGATATGCCCCCGAGCCCACATCAGCCTTCAGGTATTGTATGACACTGAACGTATAGGGACCCCACTAAGAAGAACAAATAGTGAAAAAGGGAAAGAGGTTGATCCTAAATGGATTCCTATTTCATGGGATCAAGCCCTGGAGGAAATAACAAATAGGTTAAAGAAACTTAGAGACATGGGTGAACCCAACAAACTTTTATTATTTTATGGATTAAATACTATTGCGACAGAGGATCTTATCCTTAGATTCGCAAAATACTTTGGAACACCCAATATCATTTCAGGAGATGGACTGGACAACGAAACAGAGAAATCGGGTAACTGGATGGCAGATGGACACTATACCCATACTGCTTATGACTTTGATCACACTAATTATATTTTAGCCTTTGGTGGGGATATGCTTGAATCATCCAGACCCTTATCACGATTTTTAAGAAAGTGGGGAAGATTTCGGCGAGAGAAACCAAATCGAACAAAAGTTGTGGTGATCAGTCCAAGATACTCCATTACTTCGGCAAAGGCTGATGAGTGGATACCCATAAATCCTGGCTCAGAAGGGGCTCTGGCTATGGCCATTGCTCATGTCATACTAAGGGATGAACTTTATGATAAGGGATTTATAAAAGATTGGACCACGGGATTCGATTCGTATAAAAGTTTGGTCCTCAATCAATATAACCCGGGAAATTTATCAAAAATTATTGGTATTGAGCCCGAAACCATTCAGAGAATTGCGAGAGAATTTGCCACAACAAAACCATCTATTGCCATAAGAGGGAAGGGAGCTATCAGTTGGCCTGATGGTTCATATAGGAGTTATGCTATTTATTGTCTTAATGCATTGGTGGGAAGCATAGACGTACCAGGTGGAGTCATCTATCAGGAAAACCCATACTACAAACCCATGCCTCAATTGGTAGAGGATGAGATTGCAAAGAAAGGGAACCTTAAGCCGATTATTGACCTTCGGGGAACAGATAGGTTTCCTGCTGCAAAGGTTGTAACGAATCAGATCCCAGAATCTATTTCAGAAGGGATTCCCTACCCAATTGATATGGCCATCGGTTTTAATAGCAACTTCAATATGATTGCTCCAGGGCCTGCTCGCTGGGAAAAGACATTAAAAAAGATTCCCTATTATGTTCATATTTCTCCATTCATCAGTGAAATGGCCTTATATGCAGATATTCTCCTCCCATCCACTACATTCTTAGAGGAATGGGGTTATGATCACTCACCACCAGCATCGGGCTTTGCGGAAGTTAAGTTGAAACAACCCGTGGTTACTCCCTATGCCAGTTCCCGTTCTGTAATTGACATCCTTTTTGAGATATCGAAAAAATTGGGTGGAACACTTGCCAGATATTTTGAAAATATAGGAGATAATGGAGAAGGTTTTGTCAAATTCAGAACCGAAACAATTCTTCCCTGGCCAGAATTTCTTAAAAAGGGTGTAGGAGTCGGGAAAGAATATGAATACAAAAAATACGATCGCATATTTCACACTCCTTCAAAGAAATTTGAATTTTCCTCAGGAAACCTAAAATCCTTGATCTCCCGAATAAAGAAAGAATCTGGGGAAATTCAGGATTACCTCCCCCACTATAAAGAGATCAGATTCTTAGGGGATAAGAATCAATATCCCTTTGTATCATTACCATATCAACCTTTAATGGTCTTTGAGAATGGAAGCCAGAACTATCCATGGGCACAGGAGATATTCTTACCCATGCATGGAGTTGGGTGGGAAACCTTGATAGAGATAAATTCTGAAATAGCAAAAACTCTAAAGCTTAAGGACGGTCAGACTGTATGGGTTGAATCTCCATTTGGTAAGATTAAGGCAAAGGTAAAATTATCTGAGGGGATTCACCCGTATGTTGTGGCTATCCCCTCAGGACAGGGACACTATTCTTACGGGAAATGGCAAAAAGGGATTGGGGTAAATCCTAATGAGGTAATAGGAATAGATTATGATCATATAAGTGGACAAGCCGTATTTTTTAATACGAGGGTAAAGGTTTACAGAGCATAAAGGGGGCAAAATGCCAAGATGGGGAATGGTGATTGACCTGGATAAATGTGTTGGCTGTCAGGCATGTTCTACAGCATGTAAGTCAGAAAATAATGTCCCGCATGGCTCACCTGAAGAGCAGAGATTGAGAAGGGACATTTACTGGAATAAGGTTATAGCAGTCACAAATGGTAAATATCCTCGAATTAATACAGAACTTATCCCCATGCCATGTATGCACTGTGACAATGCTCCATGTGTAACCGTATGTCCGGCTAAGGCCACTTACCGACGTGAAGATGGTATCATTGTCCAGGATTTCAGGAGGTGTATTGGATGTAAATATTGTATTGTTGCCTGTCCTTATGGGGCAAGAAGTTTCAACAGTAAAGAACAAGAGAAAAAAGAATATCACCGGCAAGATATGCCTACGGAAAGAAGCGTTTGGGGCCAATGGCCATTCCCCACAAGAACTCATGGGGTAGTTGAGAAATGCTCCTTCTGTTTTCATCGGATTGATCAGGGGATAAAGGAGGGGAAAAAAATAGGAAAAGAGGTTGTCCCTGCCTGCGTCGAAGATTGCCCTTCAGGCGCCAGAACCTTTGGAGATCTGGATGACCCAAAAAGTGAAGTTTCTCTCCTAATCGCTTCAAGAGATTGGGTCAGACTTCGGGAAAATTTGGATACCAAACCAAAGGTCTTTTATCTTCTAAGATGAGGAAATTACGATGGAATTAAATTTTTCAAGGATTGAAGGGAATTCGAAAGATTTTAAAATACTTATGTTTCTTCTCGCGGTCTTTACAATTATCGGTTTTATCTGTTTTATGGCGAGCTATATCTCAGGTCACCATGTCTTAGGAACCAGTAATATCATTCCATGGGGAATGCCAATTACTATTACTATATACCTTATCGGTTTGAGTGCCGGATCCCTCATACTTTCCTCTTTAACATATGTCTTTGGAAAAGAAGAGTATCGACCCATTTCAAGGCTTGCGGTCTTTTTAGCGATTATCCTAATCTTTGGTGCAATGATTGGAATTGCCCTTGACTTAGGAAGGCCTGAGAAATCCTGGCGACTATTCATGTTTTTCGTCTTGAATAATATGCGTTCGATGTTTGCTATAAATGGAATCCTCTATGGAGGTTATTTTCTAATCGGAATAGTCTATCTCGGGACTATCTTTGCCGAGAAATATAGAATTACAAAGGGAATAGGGATACTTGCAGTTTTCTGGGCAGCATTGGTCCATATGGGGACAGGTGCAATATTCGGGTTTATTGTTACGCGACCTATCTATTTTTCTCCTATCAAGCCCTTTGAATTTCTGGCCGCAGCCATGACCTCCGGACTTGCCCTTTTAATTATTGTCGTAGTAGCCACATTTAATTTCACAAAAAGGAATTTAAATAAAGACCTCATCTTCTCACTGAGTAGATTACTTCTAATTTTGATAATTATCCTCACTGTGATGGTCTTTATGGATAAACTTACTCATCTCTATTCTACGGATAGAGAACCAGTGATCTGGCTCTTTACGGGACCATATGCCTGGGTATTCTGGGGATTGCAGGTGGGGCTTGGATATGTCCTTCCCATTATCCTTCTGTCACACCCTCAACTTAAAAAGAGTATTAAAGGTATATTGGTTGCTTCGTTTTCGGTTGTTATTGGTATATTTGGAGAAAGATTTTCACTTGTTATTCCTGGAGCAGCATATCCTTTAAAATTATTTCCAGGGAAGATTGAAGGGATCTGGGGAGAGGCTGGCTCATTCCCTATTACAGCCATTGAATCATTTATGTCCCTCGGGATATTCACCCTGATGGGTCTTTTTTTCTTCTCGGGATTGAAAAATTTAGAATTATTGCCTGTTGGTGAAATCGGAGATCAATCGACAGAATTAGTAAAAAAGGTATAAAAATGAAAAGTTTCAAATCAAAAAATATGATTAGTCGAAGGGAATTTTTAAGAATACCAATGAAAAATGGCTGTGTTAACATCATCCTTGATAAAGAAAAATGCACAGGTTGTGGTCTCTGTGCTATCGACTGCCCCACAAATGCTCTGATTCTTTATTTAGATTCCGGGAAAGATTCCTATCAAATCCTTTTCCAATATGAGAATTGCAATTCATGTGGTATTTGTGAAGAATCGTGCCCGGGAAACTGTATAAAATTGATTGGCCATGAACCTCAGAAGAAAAAGACAGAGATTAAGTTGAAACCTCTATTCCAAGATAAGATTTCAAAATGTATACAGTGTGGCACTCCTATATTTCCTCAGGCCATGATCAAAAATCTGGAAACAAAATTTTTTATGAATAAAGAGATATCATCCATATTTCATCTCTGTCCTTCATGTAGAACTAAATCTCATTTTATTTTTTCAAAAATCGCTCCGGAGGGGAGGTCAAGGGGAAAAAGGAAATCATAGCTTATTTCGAGGGATAATTATGGAGAACCTGTTTAGACCAGTAGCTATTATTATAGAAGTGGCTATTCTAATGGGAGTTATCTATTCTTTATTTCTTGGGATAAAATTTACAGCACTTGACCTTGGATTGGGAGAGAAATATAAAAGGTTCATCTGCTGGGTATTTATGATCATGGGCTCTCTGGCACTTGTCTTCTTTATCGCCCATTTGATGACATTCTATCCTCGTCTGTCGATCTAATCCCCTCTACCTTTTTCTATCCTCGCCGGGTAGATGAAGGAGTGAGGAAATCAGCATTAGGAAGGAAATATGAATTCTATAAATCTTTTCTGGACCATTCAAGAAATATATATCATGAAAGTCTTTTTACCCATCATTATTGGTTTTCTTATCCTTTTTATAGCTCTTTTGGCTATTTTTACTTTAAGCTTTTGGCATAGGCACTACAGGCTCTGGCATCTTGGGAAAGAGGAAAACAGATACGATCAGATTGCTAAAAGGGTCAAAACACTCTTGGCGGTTACTTTTGCCCATATGAGATTCTGGCGAGAACCCTATCCTGGTTTAATGCATTTTTTAATACTCTGGGGAATCATTCTTGTCTTTTTAGGCAAGATTGTTAGACTCTTCTCATATCCTGTAGGACTTACCATTCCTCCTCAAGTCATCTTTAAATATGCCTCATTTATCTCAGAGATTGGAGGTCTTTTTGTCATTCTTGGTGGTTTAATGGCCATTTATCGTAGATATATTATAAAGCCATCTCGCCTTGAGACCACACCTGAAAGGACTTTAATATTTGTCTGGGGGATAACACTTTTAATAACTGGATATCTGGTCAAAGGTTACAGGATTGCAACTACCGGAACAACAATACCACTGGATTGGCTTTCATGGGCACCTATCAGCAATTTGATCTCTCATTTCTTCCTCATATTCCCAAATGCACCCTTGAACGAACTTCTGATCTGGCACAGGGTCTTAATCCATGCAATCCCTGCCTTTTTATTCTTTGCCTATCTCTTTATTAGCCGTACTCCTTTACAGCATTTATTTCTCTCACCTATAAATATATTTTTTCGTTCCCTAAAAACGAAAGGTATACTGCTGCCAATCCCGAATTTTGAAGAGGCAGAAACCTTTGGTGTGAGAGATATCTCGGAATATACATGGAAGCAATTGTTAGACCTTGAGGCATGTACAAACTGTGGCAGATGCCAGGATGTCTGTCCAGCCCATCTTACAGGGAAACCCCTTTCTCCAAGGAGAATTACCCAGAATTTGAAAAATCATCTCTGGCAGGAAGGACCAAAACTCCTTTCCACCCCTCCCGATCAACGTGAACCAAAAGGTATCATGGAAACAACAGTGGAGGAAGAAGAACTCTGGGCATGCACTACCTGTATGGCATGCGAAGAGGCCTGCCCTGTTTATGTTGAGCAGATCGTTCGAAACATTGATCTTCGCCGCTACCTCGTTCTTGTAGAAACAAAATATTCGCCTGAAGTTCGCTTAACCCTTAAGAATCTGGAAAGGAGTAATAATCCCTGGGGTGCTCCTCGAGGAACAAGGGCTGAATGGGCAAAGGAGCTGGGAGTAAAGAATTTTAATGAGGTTGATAACCCAGAATATCTCTTCTGGGTAGGATGCTTTGGAAGTTTTGATGCGCGAAATCAAAGGGTTGCAACATCCATGGTAAAAATTCTTCAAGCAAGTGGTATCAGGTTTGGTATTCTGGGCAACGAAGAAGGATGCTGTGGAGATCCTGCGCGAAGAATTGGCAATGAATACCTCTACCAGACAACAGCAGAAGCAAATATTGAAATCTTAAAAGGATATGGAGTTAAAAAAATTCTTACTCTATGTCCGCACTGCTTTCATATTCTAAAAAATGAATATCCCCAATTAGGGGGAGAGTTTCAGGTTATCCATCACACTCAATTCCTAATCGAACTTCTTGCAAATGGAGGTTTAAAGCTCACCAAACCCATCAACAAAGTAATTACCTATCATGATTCCTGCTACCTTGGAAGAGCAAATCAAATCTTTGAGCCTCCACGAAAGATTATCAAACTCATTCCCGGAGCGAAACTTATAGAGATGAAACAGAATTATGGGAAAAGTTTCTGCTGTGGAGCAGGTGGAGGAAGGATGTGGATGGAGGAACATATTGGAACGCGAATCAATCAGGTTCGGACAGACCACGCCATTAGCATAAAGGCAGAGTTAATAGCAACAGCCTGCCCTTATTGCCTTACGATGTTAGGAGATGGTATTAAGGAGAGGGGCAAGGAAGAGACCATGTCTGCCTATGATCTGAGTGAACTTGTGGAACAATCCCTTTAAATTTTTCTTCAATTATTTATTTGAGAATTCTTAAAAATTATTTTAAATCTAAATTGAGCGATTCTCAATTTAGAACTCTTATAGAAAATGAGCTCTGAAAAAGTCCTGAAATGACTGGGGAGATGGGGTTCCAAACCCTTCGAATGCGGACATCAAGAAGGTAGATTGCTTACAATCGCTTTAAAAAAAACAAGCATTTTCAGGGTATTAATTATTAATGCTAAACTATTAGGGGTATCCGCTCGAAGGCTTTTCCACCCCACCTCCACAGTCTATAATACTCGATTTAAATATTTTTTCAGAGACCTCAAAATCACTTAATTTAGGAAGGGAAAATCAATATGAGGTACGCAGAGACAGGTTTTAATTTAGAAATTGACCTATCACGGGGAGATATCAAAAGGGTAGAGACTGATTTTGGATTAACTGAGGTTTACCTTGGAGGATTAGGTACAAATGCCAAGATTATATGGGATAGGGTCTCTCCCGAGGTTGAACCCTTCTCCCCTGATAATCTCCTGATATTCAGCGCTGGACTCCTTGTTGGCACATCTGCACCAAGTCTTAACCGAACTATAATATCCACTGGTGTATCTCCTCAGACCCTCTATATGGGATTCTCAATAATGGGTGGTTTTTGGGCACCTGAACTAAAGCAGGCAGGTTATGACAATATAATCATCAGTGGTAAATCGCCAGAGTGGGTTTATCTTTGGATAAATAATGATAGGGTAGAAATACGCAAGGCCTCCCATCTTCTGGGTAAAAGTACATATGAAACCGCAGAATCTATCAGAGAGGAGCTGAAAGAACCCAAGGCCCAGATACTATCAATAGGGCTTGCAGGCGAAAATAGGGTTTATTTTGCATCAGTTGAAACATACAGGGGAAGTGCCAGTAGATTGGGAATAGGCGCAATTATGGGGGATAAAAGGTTAAAGGCAATAGCTGTTCGTGGAACCAAAGATTTAAACATAGCCCGTCCGGCTGAATTCATGAAACTATGTGATGAAATATTGAAGGTAATAGACCACAGGCGTAACAATCCAGTCAAAGGTGTCCCTCCAATCTTAAGCAATATTGGAATTAAAGAGATGGAGCTACATGATGAACA
This sequence comes from Deltaproteobacteria bacterium, assembly GCA_037440525.1. GTDB lineage: Bacteria > Desulfobacterota > BSN033 > BSN033 > UBA1163 > JBBITW01. Next base: position 770 of record JBBITW010000124.1, on the reverse strand, counting down.
GTGGCATACAACCAATTTCGCCTGGGGACATGCCCGCGTTCGAAGAAAAGACTTCTGGACAAGGGAGGTTGAAAAGAGGTGGACTGAGGTTCTTGAATCATCAAGGAAACGATTAATAAGCTGTTATAACTGTCCAAATAGATGTGCTGGAATTCTTCAATTACCAGGTTTCCCCACTTATGTTATGAAATGCTATTCCAAATTAACCTATACAATGGCTGCAATGGTAGATGATCTGGATTTCGGCCTAAAGATTGCTGCCCGTGCCCAGCATTATGGAGTTGATGGATTTACAACTCCACAGGTGATGGCCTTTGCAATAGAACTTTTTGAGAATGGTATCCTTACTCAAAATGAAATGGAAGGGATCCCCTCTGATAAAGAGGGAAGGTTTTTCTGGCTCCTTGATAGGATTGTAAGAAGAGAAGGGATAGGAGATGTTTTAGCAAATGGCGTTTACTGGGCAGCACGACAGATTGGTAGGGGAGCAGAGGCATACGACCATAATACTACTAAAAGACACGAACAGATGGTTATTAAATTAGGGGTTCTAAACCCTCTTTATTACCTTATGTATGCTACCGGGGAAAAGGGAAATATCACCCAGATCGAAGGGCAGATACCCCAGGCACCCTTACCAACCAAAGAATTGAGAGAGGAATTTGTAAGGGATTGGATACAAATGCCCTCTGGAAAGGAAGAAAGATTCAAAGAATTTATTCTTCAGTGGGGAGATCCAGGGACAGAGTTTCCATTCTACCCACCAATTG
>JBBITW010000123.1:0-10941 GCA_037440525.1 Deltaproteobacteria bacterium | reverse complement strand
GAGGAATCTATAGAATTCAAACCCTTATAAAACATAGATTCTTCGGCTAAAGCCTTAGAATGACATTACGACACAGCCTCCTTGGGGAGAGGATTAAGGTGAGGGGGATGAGTTCCTGCTATCAAGCCCTCGAATGCCTTTCCACCCCTCTCCCCAATCTATAAGAATAGTTTTAAATACCTTTTCAGAGACCTCAAATTTTTTTCTTGACATCAAGGAAGATTCTTAATAGCATTATTTCCAATTTTTTATGAATCTAAGTTGTACAATTTTTTACTAAAGCCTTTATTATCAGTCATTGCTTTCCGAAGGCAATGGCAATTCGGCCATAGGCTGATCCGGGCCGACAAGAATCGCTCAATTTATAATAAAAAATATTTAGAAGGAGGAACTATGTCAGATTTTATTAATCTACCATGGTCAACAGGATTGGGTTTTCTTATTGGTTTTATTGTTCTCATCATTGGAATCATATACGCCTTGATTAAAGGAAAGGAGATTTAGCTATGGGACAAATTTTCATCTCTTGGTTTTTCCTCATTTTATATCTTCTTTTGATGTTCTGGATTGGATGGAGAGGAATGAAGGAAAGCACTACACTCGAAGGCTATTACTTAGCTGGACGAAGACTTGGGCCATGGATAGTCTCTTTTTCATTCTTTGCTACCCTTTTAAGCAGCGCAGCCTTTCTTGGGGGTGGAGGAACGGGATTTCTCCTCGGTTTTTCATGGCCTGCCTATCTATTTATGTTCAATATCATCTTTGCCGTTGTCCCATGGATTTTTATGGCACCCCGAATGCGGATATTTACACAAAAATTAAATTCCATAACAATTCCTGACTTCTTTGCATTTCGTTATGAGAGCCAATTGGTAAGGGTAATGACCTCAGCAATTATCTTAATATTTCTTGAATTCAATATGATTGCTGCCTATAAGGCCTCTGGGAACCTAATGCAAACATTGCTCGGAGTTCCATATGTTGTTGGTATTTTGATATTTGTAATCCCTGTGATCATTTATACTGCAATGGGCGGATTTAGAGCAGTTACACTGACAGACTTTATCCAGGGAATTCTGATGTTAATTGGTGGGGCTTTGCTTTTTGTTTTGGTTTTAAACCAGGTAGGTGGTTGGAGTAAAGGCATCGAAGAAATAAGTAAATTGCAACTTCTTGGGAAAATCCCCGGAGAAGCCTTACTTAAATTGGGAGGATTCGGACCCCCTCCAATTATGAAGGCAGGAAAATTGGTAGATTTTACTCTCAGCCTCACATTTGCAATATGCGTGGCAAACCTCGGATTACCACATCTCATTATTAGATTCTATTCGGCAAAAGATATAAATGTAATCAGAAAAGGCATGATTATTACACCAATTATTATCGGTCTTTTCGTTTTTACTGTTTATAATATAGGCCCCTTTGCCTGGTTGATTATCCCCAAATATGTCACTCCCGGAGAGATTGGACAATTTCTCAAAGACCCTGATCTTGTAGTCCCATTTTTGATTCAGAAGTTATTCCCTTTTGGGATAAATGCCTTTCTCCTCGTGGCAATCATCGCCGCAGGCCAATCAACTATCAATTCAGTCATTCAGGTATTGGCCACAGCTTTGAGCAGGGATATCATACAGGTGATAAAACCCAATATCAATGACCAAAGGTTGATTGGGATCACACGCTGGGCAACAATCATCTTGGGCATAATTCCCTTCCTTCTTGCCATTAAACCTCCTGGAATTATTGTTACAATCGTCGGTTTTGCCTTCTCTGTGATTGCCTCTGCATTTACAGGGCCATTATTGATTGGCCTTTACTGGTCCGGGGCCACAGCTTCTGGGGCCTGGGTCTCAATGGTACTTTCGACAATTACCTGTATCTGGTGGCACTTTACCTATTATAAATCACTCTGGATCTATCCAGTTGTTCCTGGATTAATCGTTGGTATCTTATCATTTATTATAATCAGCCTATTTACTCAGAAACCTTCTGAGCGGATAAAGTCCATGATTAAGAAAGGAGTCGTATAATAATTTTATAGGAGAAAAAAATGGAATTCCATGAAAAGATAGCTCCCTCACATACCGCAATGATCGTAGTAGATGTACAATGCGACTATTTCTGTAAGGGAGGGATCATCGATCTTATGGGATTTGACTGCAAGGCAAATGAAGTGATTCTCCCACGTTTAAAGGAATTCATCTCAAAATCAAGAAAATATCTAAAGAAGATCATCTTTACAAAACAGACAATGTATCCCTATCTTCGCTCACCTGTATTAATAGAACATTATACGAGAGCGAAGATGATAAGACCTTTTAATCCCCGAATGGAAGACTTCTATCAAATCTCGCCTGAAGCGGAGGATATAATCCTCCCAAAATTCAGATACTCAGCCTTTATCGGAACACCCCTGGATGCAATCCTTAGGGCAAATGGCATAAAGACACTAATCATCACAGGAGTGGCAACCAATGTCTGTGTGGAATCCACTGCGAGAGATGGATTTATGATGGATTACCATATTGTACTTCCATCCGATCTCACAGCAGGAGTCAGTGAGCAAGCAAAACAGATGGCAATTTATAACATCAATACATTTTTTGGAGAGGTTGTAGAATCGGAATATATTCTTCGCACATGGGAGGAGCACTTCTGAGTTGATCAGGCTGGCCTATGATGATCCTTTTCCCCCTTTTTCTTTCACCTACCAGGGAAGGGCAGAGGGAGCAATTATTGATATACTATCAGAGATCTTTAAAAAGGTTCACTTAAGAGTGAGCTTTGTCCCTTCCCAAATGAAGGAGATTGAAAATCTCTTAAATGCAAAGAAGGTTGATGGAATTTCCTTCTACGGTATAAATCCCAGGCGTAAGGAAATATTCGATTTCAGTAATCCCATTATTTCAACTGGAGGAGCCCTTTTTACGAGATCATCCAAGCCATCTGTCTCAGAGTTAATGAAATGTAAAGGAATTAAGGTGGCAACGCCCGGGTCAGGTCCTCTTAAGGATTACATTGAGAAAGAATTCCCCAGTGTGATTCTTATTTTAGTTGTTGATTATTTTGAGGCCCTTGAGACTGTCTTGAAGGAGGAGGCTGACGCAGCGGCATTAAATATCCATGTAGGAATTACCTTGATTAACCAATTATTCCCGGGGCTTTTTACCATCCCTGATAGAGTTTTTTTAAAGATTGACCTTGCTACGGCTGTATTAAGGGGAGAGAATTCTTTTATCCTTGAGCAAATTAATAAAGGATTGATTTATATTCGAGAAAATGGGATATATGATGAAATACTTGAGAAATGGATTGGTCAATTTTACGTTACCTGATCATCTTTTCTACATATTCGGCAATGGCTGGAGCTGCTGTTAGCCCTGGAGACTCTATCCCGAGAAGATGAATCCTTCCACCTTCTTGTTCTTCTATCACAAAATCTGTTTTAAGCCCTCCACGATAGAATAACTTTGGACGATTGCCTGAATAACCCGGATAGATTCGATTCAACTCAAAATCAGAAATCACCGCAATAGTCCCCGCCTCGAACTCCTCTCTTTTTGTCCTGATCGTATAGTCATCTTTATCAGAGACCCATATTGCTGAAGGGCCTATTAGGATTTCCTCCCCGAAGGTAGGAGTGAGATGGATCCCCAGAGAATAAGGTGAATCAGGAACAGGGTAAACAAGACCTTTAACCACTTTCTCAGTTGTATTATAATAGTCACCTTTACATGGAACAATATCATATCCATCAAGGCCACACATCTTTGAGATTGAATCGCTATAAAGTCCTGCCGAATTAATAATTATGTCAGCAACCATCTCCCCTCTGGTGGTTGATAACCGATTTCGATCATCGATTGAGAGGACCCTGCACTGTTTTATAACGTTCACCCCTGAAATTTTAAGTATACTCTCCATTGTTCTCATATACGCACCCATATCCAAAATCCCTGTCTCGTGTGAATAGAGTGCTCCCATACATCTAACCCTTGGCTCAATTTTTTGAACCTCTTCCTTACTCAATAGCCTTAAATTTTCAACCCCATTTTCTTCACCCTGTCTCTTTAACTCCTCAAGCTTATTTAATTCTGAATCAACAAGTGCAACAATGATCTTACCACATTTCCGGTATGGAATATTGTATTTATCTAAAAATTCATATGTTAAATGACGACCCCGAACACACAATCGGGCTTTGAGGGAATCTTTCGGATAGTAAATCCCGGCATGAATTACACCACTATTTCGTGTGCTCGTATGCTCACCCAATGCCTTCTCTTTCTCCAAAAGGAAAACCTCAAAACCCTCCTTTGAGAGAAGGTAGGCAATATGACACCCAACAATTCCACCACCAATCACAACAACGTTCATTTTTCTCTCTTTCTTAGACGACTATTCGATAATTGATATCTCCTAAATTTAGTGATTCCAGATTGTCATTACGAGGCGAAGCCGAAGCAATCTCATATATTTCTCGCTCCGCTTGGAATGACAATCTGGTTGTGATTACGCAACATGCTGAGCTTAAACCCTTAGAAGGATGAACTTTTATTTTATAATTGAATATGTTATTAATTTATCCTGAAAGGATCAGAGGTGCAACCCTTAAAAGATTTTAAGATGCTCGATCTCTCAAGACTTCTTCCAGGACCATACTGCTCTTTATTGCTTGCAGATATGGGAATGGAGGTATTGAAGGTTGAGGATATAGAGAGAGGAGACTATGCGCGATTTAACGACCCTTTGAGAAAAGGGATAAACCCCTCATTCCTTGCCCTAAACAGAAATAAAAAGAGTATGAAGCTCAACCTGAAAACCGATGAGGGAAAAGAGATCTTCTACAGATTGATTAAGGTATATGATATTGTTTTAGAAGGCTTTAGACCTGGTGTAATGGAGCGTCTCGGTGTAGGATATGAAGAATTGAGAAAGAGAAACCCACGCCTTATTTTCTGTTCCCTTTCTGGATATGGACAGGATGGTCCTTACCGAGACCGTTCAGGCCACGACATCAATTACCTGAGCATAGGTGGAATCCTCGGACTCATGGGTTCAAAGGATGGTCCTCCAATAATTCCCTGTGTGCAGATTGCTGATATTGGTGGGGGAGGATTGATGGCAGCCATTGCCATACTTACTGCCATCATACATAGGGAAAGGACAGGAGAAGGACAGTTTCTCGACATATCTATGCTTGATGGAATTCTCTCCTGGCTTTCTCCCCATGTCGGAAGATATTTTATTGACGGTGAATTACCCGAGAGGGGAGAGATGCGTCTTTCGGGCAGATATGCATGCTATCAGGTATATGAAACAAAGGATAAAAGGTATATGTCCCTTGGTGCCCTGGAGGAAAAATTCTGGAAGAACTTCTGTGAAGCAATCGGAAGAGAGGAACTCATTGAGAAACAATACGTTGAAGGAGAAGAACGTTTAAGAATTATAGAGGAGATAAAAAGGGTATTTAGAGAGAGGACCCAGGCAGAATGGGTAGACTTTTTTAAGGGAAAAGATGTATGTTGCGAACCGGTACTGAATTTTAATGAGACATTTAAACATCCTCACGTAATTCATAGGAATATAGTTAAGGATGTTGAATACCCAGAAGTCGGATGGATTCGTCAGATAGGGAGTCCGATCAAATCCTCCGCATTCTCCTTAGAGATCCGTAGACCTCCGCCTTCCTGGGGAGAACATACGATCGAAGTGCTTAAAGAGATAGGATACTCAGCTGATGAGATTAAAAGATTTAAAGATGCAAATATAATCTGATTTAAAATTTTGTTCCTGTTTTGAAATAAATGAAGGGTAGAATTGAAATCGATAAAGAGAGATGTAAAGGTTGTGGACTTTGTACGATCTCCTGTCCAAAAGGTTTGATTCATATTGGTCAAGAGATCAATCGTCAGGGATACTTCTATGCACTATGGGACGCAGATGGAAAATGTAGTGGTTGTGCAATCTGTGGAGAGATATGCCCTGATGTGGCCATCCAGGTATGGAGGGAAGAAAGGTGACGGACCAAAATAGTGAAAAATTATTGGCCAAGGGTAATGAAGCCATTGCCATGGGTGCTATAGATTCAGGCTGTCTCCTCTATTTTGGTTATCCCATAACCCCTCAAAATGATATTCCGGAATATTTATCGAAAAACCTACCCCTTCTGGGTGGTGAATTTATCCAGGCAGAGAGTGAAATTGCATCTATCAATTTACTCTTAGGAGCCTCAGCCACCGGGGCAAGGGCTATGACCTCTTCTTCAAGCCCTGGTATCTCCTTGATGCAGGAAGGAATCTCATATATGGCTGGTAGCGAACTCCCAGCAGTCATCGTCAACATCTCTCGGAGCGGGCCAGGCCTGGGAGGAATCTCCCCTTCTCAGGGGGACTATTTCCAGGCCACTCGTGGTGGAGGACACGGGGATTACAGAATGATTGTTCTTGCTCCATCAACTGTCCAGGAGATGTATGATCTCACATGCCTTGCCTTTGAATTGTCAGATAAGTATCGCAACCCTGCATTGATTCTGGGAGATGCACTCATAGGTCAGATGAAGGAACCTCTTGTTAGAAAAAGGCCCGAGAGGATTGAGCTTCCACCAAAAGATTGGGCACTAACTGGAGCAAGTGGAAGAAAACCCAACCGGATAAAATCGCTCTACTTACAGGATGGAGAGCTTTCAGAACATAACTGGAAGCTTTATCAGAAATATGAAAAGATGAAAAGAGAGGAGGTCCGGTTTGAAACCTTTTTTATAGAGGACGCCTCTATGGTAATTGTGGCATTTGGAAGCATGGCAAGGATCTCAAAAACCTCCGTTGAAGTGGCAAGGAGAGAGGGTTTAAAAGTAGGCCTTTTCCGACCGATAACACTCTTCCCCTTTCCTGAAAAGGCACTATTTGATCTTTCACGTGATGTTAAGTTCTTTTTAACGGTTGAATTAAACACAGGACAGATGGTAGAGGATGTAAAACTTTCGGTTCTTAGAGACGCAGAGGTCTATTTCTATGGAAGGCCACCTGGCTCTCTCCCGACTCCGGAAGAAGTTTTTGAGGAAGTAAAGAAATGTTATAGATTCAATAGCTGACTCTAATTTGAAGGGTTAAAGGATGGAACTTGTATTCAAACGTCCAGAATGTCTGATTGACGTAGCATTCCATTTTTGTCCGGGTTGCCATCACGGTATTGCCCACAGGTTGGTGGCTGACGCTATAGACTATTTTAAGATAAGGGAGAAAACAATTGGCGTAGCATCTGTTGGTTGTTCGGTCTTTATGTACGATTATTTCAATATCGATGTCCTGGAGGCGCCTCACGGAAGGGCCTCAGCAGTTGCATCAGGAGTAAAACGTGCCAGAAAGGATAGAATCGTCTTCACATATCAGGGTGATGGAGACCTCGCAGCCATTGGAATTGCAGAGGCAATCCATACAGCTAATCGCGGGGAAAATATCACCATCTTCTTCGCCAATAATGGTATCTATGGGATGACAGGAGGACAGATGGCGCCAACAACACTCCTTGGACAGAAGACGACTACAAGCCCTTATGGAAGAGATTTTACCTATGATGGATATCCCATTAGAATGGCTGAGATGCTTGCTACATTGGAAGGGAGTGCCTTTGTTGCAAGGGTAGCTGTTAATACTCCTTCAAATCTAATGAAGGCAAAAAACGCCTTTAAAAAGGCCTTTCAAATGCAAATCCAGGAGATAGGTTTTTCTTTTGTTGAGATTTTACTTGCCTGTCCTACCAATTGGGGATTAAGTCCCCTCGAAGCCAATCGACGTGTAGGAGAAGAAATGATTCCCTATTTTCCATTAGGGATTTTCAAGGAAAAAAAGATGGCGGATTATTTGTAATTGCTTAAAAAATTTCCTTAACCATTTACTTTGCCTAAACTGGCTTCATAACCTTTGCCTTAACCTAAATATTTTCATGGTTCCTGGTAGGCTATGGCAATTATAGTGATTATAAGAGTTCGAGGTAAATAAACAATGACCAATAACCGATTATATTATGATCTAATCATTGCTGGCTTTGGAGGGCAGGGGGTGATGGTTATTGGGAATCTCCTTGCTTATGCCGCCATGAAAGAAGGCAGAAATGTGACATATCTCCCCACCTACGGTGTTGAAATGAGAGGAGGAACAGCCAATTGTATGGTTGTTATTTCATCTCACGAGATCGGTTCCCCTGTTGTTGGAAGACCTCATGCTGCAATAGTGATGAACTATCCTTCCCTGATAAAATACGAACCAAAGATATTATCAAAGGGGCTTCTCGTTATAAATACATCACTTATCAATTCCAAGGATGTCTCCCGAAATGATATAGAGGTTCTCAACATCCCTGCAAACGAGATTGCCATCGAAAGTGGAAATCCAAAGATTGCAAACATGATTGTGCTGGGTGCATTTGTGGAAAAAACAAAGTTGGTTCAAATGTCATCACTATTCGATTCTTTCGAAAAAGTTATGGACGAGAGGTATCATCATCTTATAGAATCCAATATCAAAGGTATTGAGCTCGGGGCTGAATACGTTAAAAAATTTGGCCCTATTCCAAATTTCTCCAGAAATGTAATATAATGGAATATAAATCCATTACATTTGGGGAATTAGACTGAAAGGAATGAAGATGGAGGAAAAGAGAGAGGTTGAAGAGATTCGGGTCGGAGAGAAGATAAAAGAATTAAGGGGGCAGAGAGGACTTTCACTAAAGGATTTGGCAGAATTGACTGGATTCTCTACAGCCCTCCTCTCTCAGATGGAAAATCATCTCGTTTCTCCCTCGCTTGGCACCATTACCAAACTCGCAAAGGCATTTGGTGTAAAGGTGGGAGATTTTTTTGGGGAGACAGAAGGGGAACCATTTACGATTGTGAGGAAGGATGAGCGAAAGAAGGTTTCTCGCTTTGCCTCAAAAGATGGGGTAAGATACGGTTATTCCTATGAGTCTTTAGGGTTTGATAAGAAGGATCGCCACATGGAACCCTTTATTGTTACCCTTGAGCCTGCTACTCTAAAAACCACCAAAACTTCTGTCCACGAAGGGGAGGAATTTATCTTTGTACTTGAGGGTGAGATGGAGGTGATTCTGGGAAATCATACAGACATACTTTATCCTGGAGATTCCATCTATTATGAATCGAGCATTCCCCATAGGGTTCAATGTCACAAGGATAAGATAACCAAAATCTTAGCAGTCCTATACACCCCGGGGACATAACGGATTGGAAAATATAAAATTGTTAAAAAGAATAACAAAATTCATTTTTTTCATTCTCCTTCTTATCGCGATATATACCAATTCACTATTTAGCCAACCAACCATCAAGATAGGAAGTCTTATTCCATTCTCAGGCAGATGGGGGGATTCAGGTAGGGAATGTGCAAGGGGGATACTTGATGGATCAAAATGGATAAATCAGAAAGGCGGAATATTTGGGAAAAAAGTCGAGATTATCATGATCAATGATACCTCACAGGAGGCTGAAACAGTTGCTGCTTATAGAAAATTTAATGAGGCAGACCAGATTCTTCTTCTCTACATTTATTCAACTGAAACAGGCCTTAAACTCCTCCCCCATGTTAACTATAACCGAATACCTACCATGGTCAGTCTCTTCCCTTCTCACCTTGCAAATGGCCCGAAATACCCATACATATTCTCCATCGTCCCGACCTATCCTGATTTAGCAAAGATTGGCTTAAAATTTATCTCAGAATTCCCGGATACAAAAAGAAAAAAATCAAAAATCATATTTGTTGGATCTGACCAAATGGACAAATATTTTCTGGAAGAAGCAAAAGAGTTTGCAAAAAACCTTGGCCTTGATATGGGATTGGATGTAAGGATTATTGATCCTTTGTCTAAGAATAGTATTTCCTCTTCGCTTCAAGCTATAAAACTACTAAACCCTGACTTTGCCTATATAAGCCTTTCCTCAAGGGAGGCCTTCTTACTCCTTCAGGAAGCAAAGGATATGGAAATCAGGATTAAATGGATACTTGATATGAGGGCCTTTGATGAAAATCTCTCCCCATTTAATGGGGTTTTTGGAGTCCAACCTGTCTCTCCTTTTGGAGAGGATATTCCAGGCATGGCTGATATAAAAGAAGCCCATCAAAAATGGCATCCATTTGACTCCCACACACTTTCTTATGTTGAGGGTTGGGCTACTATACAGGTGATCTCAGAGGCTATCGGGAGATCCCTTCCTGAACAGGGATTTTCTCGAGAAAGGGTAAAGGTTGCCCTCGAGGGTTTTAAAAATTTTGTCTCAGGTGGTCTTGTCCCCCCCATTACTTATACAATCAAGGACCATCGCCCGAGCGTTGAATCAAGAGTCTTTGTTATAAAAAATGGAAAATTAACACGACATACAGGTTTTATTTCCCTTGAAAGATAATTCGAATGGCAATGAAGATGTAAGAAGAGAACTATGAAAAAATCTTGGATGGACTGGGGAGGTAGGGTTCCAAACCCTTCGAATGCATCTCCACCCCACCTCCCCAGTATATAAGATTCTTTTTAAATACTTTTTCATAGGCTTCTATAAAGAGGCAAGACACAAGTTGAGGTTAGAAAAAATCTATGACGAAAAAATTTTAAAATAGAAAAGGGGAGAAAAATATGGAGAAATGGAAATGTACTATATGCGGTTATATCTATGATCCAGAAAAGGGTGATCCTGATGGGAATATACCTCCAAAAACACCTTTTGAAAAGCTACCTGAAACTTGGGTCTGTCCTTCATGTGGCGCCTCAAAAGAGATGTTTGAAAGGGTTTAAAAAATCCTTATATTAATCGGAGTAATTAAATCTTTAAAATTATCCCTCTCCTCAACGAGGCTGTGTCATAATGTCATTATGATGCTTTAGCCGAAGAATCTATGTTTTATAAGGGTTTGAATTCTATAGATTCCTCGC
>JBBITW010000122.1:5347-10989 GCA_037440525.1 Deltaproteobacteria bacterium | reverse complement strand
GAGCGTCGGACTACGAATCCGCAGGTCGGGGGTTCAAATCCCTCTGGGCGCGCCACCAAAGAGTCATTTGGGGTCATGCCTTGAAATATAAGATTTAAGCTGTTATGGCTGGGGGTATGGCAAGACCTTTGTATATTGAATATCCTGAGCTGTTTATCAAATAACATCCAAGGCAATGCCCGTGAAAAGATATACAATGATGACTAGGAAAGGGAAAAATTTTAAGCAGTGCTGGGATCGGTCATAAAAGGAACAACTGGCTCTGGTATGCATACTGCTTTATGGATAATAATTACCATCTTCTGATAGAGACTCCCGATGCTAATTTATCAATCGACATGCGCCAGCTTTGTCGTTATGTTGGTCTTAATCCTGTTAGGGTGGGGTTTGTAGATTGTCATTTATAATGCTCACGTTAGATATGGGTATACATTGAAAGAGATTGCAGATTATTCGGGTATTCATTATACTATAGTGAGCAAAGTGGTTAAGGAGATAGCATAAAAATAATATTTCAATATCTCACCCCAAAACTTATTCTGTGAATAAGTTATATTCCTTCTGACTGAAAAATTCAGTCAGAATAAAAGGTAGTGAGGTATCTGAAACCTCTACCAAAATTATAAACCTTTTTTAGATAACCCAGATTACCTCTTGCTATCAGTTAATTTCAATTTTACTGTGTCAAGGAACGAACCTATCCACCCATAGTATTCTGTAATAAGTAGATTGTTAAATAGGTAATCAATGCAAGAAACAAGAACTGTCCCCCATTTTTATGTGCGTATAGTGGCAAGAAATCAGTGGTATAAATTCACGATTCATCATTGCCCCCTTATCGAGTTCATCCTAAAAGTTGAGTTGATTTTTTCTTGCTTTTTAGTGGAGAATAGTATATAAAGAGATAAAGTTGCAAAGAGTCCTTTTTAGGTCTCTATAGGGAAACCCGCAAAGAACTCCAAACAGCTTTTTGCGGGTTTTTTTATGAAGACTCGAAGAGCCTCTTACTAGGATTTAACAAAAGCGCGAAAAAATGGGAAAGGGGTGCTGGATATAAAGGCCTGATATTTCTACTAACCACCAACTGAGAAAGGGGGACATTGTATGCATTTCATAAAGATTTTCGTATTTATAGGTTTAAGTCTGGCTATTGGATTTTTTGGTTGTGCTAAGGAGCAGAAGGTGGAGGCTCCTACACAAGAGCAAATCACAAAGAATTTGGTTCCAGCGAAGAGCGAGGTTAAGGGGTCGGCTTTTCTTGTGGAGCTTAGCGAACTTAAGGTCGTCACGACCGTAAACATAGCTTCCAAGGAGATCGTCGAGACGCCAAGCCTCAAGGGTAAGATCAAGATCACCAACCAATCGAAAGATGTCTTGGACATCCAGGCGCTCACTCTCGAATACTTGGATGAAGCTGGGAAGCCCATCCCTTATAAATCTGAAGAGAAAATTGAGAAGGTTCGTCCGTTTTGGAAGGCTCTTCAGCCTGAAGACAGTGTTGAAGGGTCTTTGGATGTCACGATCCCAAAGAACGCTATCAAGGAAAAGCCCCTTAAGAAGATAGAAGTCAACCTGGTCTACGTCCCCTCTCCTCTTAAACAAGAGACTTTGATATTGTCTGAAAAGATTGAATAGTCTCTAATATTAATCCACGGGGCTAAGCAAAGGGGCGGTATTTTGATCACTAATTGGGAAATGGATTGGCCCTGGTTTAAACTTTTGCTATAGTGAACGTAATTGGAAAGTTGTCATTATGAGGACCCCGCACTTGATGCGGGGGTCGAAGCAATCCCATAAGATTGCTTTGCTTAGCTTGTAATTACAGTCTGTGGAATGCCAACTTTTTTTATTTAAGGTGTTCACTATAATCTCCTTGCGATAGACAGGTGGTTTTAGGGGATAAAAGATTTTAAAAGGAGACAATCTTATGCCTCTTATAACTGGGATCTCGCCAGCAATCTTTTTTTTGGTAATCTTTCTCATTATCATTGCCTCCGCAGCTATCAAGATTCTAAGGGAATATGAGAGAGGCGTTATCTTCCGCTTGGGAAGATTGATCGGGACGAAGGGGCCAGGGCTTATCCTCATTATTCCAGGTGTGGACAAGTTGCTCCGGGTCAGCCTGAGAACTGTGGCGATGGAGATTCCACCTCAGGAAGTGATCACCCATGACAACGTCTCTCTCAAGGTCAATGCGGTCGTCTACTTTCGCGTCTTAGATCCCAATAAAGCCGTGGTAGAAGTTGAAAATTACCTTTATGCTACTTCCCAATTGGCTCAGACCACATTGCGAAGCGTCATAGGCCAATCCCAACTGGACGAACTATTGTCGGAAAGAGACAAGATCAACATCGAACTTCAAGATATCCTGGACAGGCATACAGATCCCTGGGGGATCAAGGTATCCCTGGTGGAGACAAAACAGGTGGATCTTCCTACTGAGATGCAGCGGGCCATTGCCCGTCAGGCTGAGGCAGAGAGGGAGAAGCGGGCCAAGGTCATCCATGCTGAGGGAGAGGCTCAGGCAGCAGAGAAGCTGGCTCAGGCGGCAAATATTATCAGTGTATATCCTGCAGCCATCCATTTGCGATTCCTTCAGACCTTAGCGAAGGTTTCGGCCGAGAAAAACACAACGATGATCCTCCCTCTCCCATTAGACTTACTAACAGAATTCTTTCAAAAGAAGAGGCAGTGAGGGCGATTGAGAAAGGGGAGGCCAAGGCTAAAGAAGCCAAGAGTGAAATGGTTAAGGCCGACCTTAGGTTGGTTATCTCCATTGCCAGGAGATACTTGAATCGGGGTCTTCAGTTTCTGGATTTGATTCAGGAGGGGAATATTGGGTTAATGAAGGCAGTGGACAAGTTCGAATACCAGCGTGGATATAAGTTTGCTACATATGCCACGTGGTGGATCCGGCAGGCCATGACGCGGGCTATCGCCGATCAAGCCCGAACCGTTCGTATCCCTGTCCACATGATCGAGGTCATCAACAAACTGAACCGGACCTCTCGAATCTTGGTTCAGGAGAATGGGAGGGAGCCCACCCTGGAGGAGATTGCAAAAAGAATGGGGATATCTTTGGAGAAGGTACAGAAGATTTTAAAGATCACACAAAAACCTATCTCCCTCAAAACCCCTATCGGTGAGGAGGAAGATAGCCGCTTGGAGGATTTTATTGAGGATAAAGAGGCGATCTCCCCCCAGGATGCAGCGATAAGCTCCAATATGGCAAAGCAGATTCAAAGAGTCCTCTCCACGCTGAACAAAAGGGAGGAGAAGATTCTGAGGATGCGGTTCGGGATTGGAGAGAAGCACGACCATACCCTTAAGGAAGTGGGACAGGACTTCGATGTCACCCGGGATAGGATTCGACAGATTGAAGAGAAGGCCTTAAGGAAGTTGAAACATTTCAGTCGGGTCGATAAACTAAAAAGTTTTATAGAATACTAAAAAGGAGAACGACCATGAATATTTATGTTGGAAATCTATCCCATAATGTAACAGAGGAAAATCTTCGGAAGGTCTTTGAGGCCTTTGGGCAGGTAAGCTCTTCAAGGATCATAAAAGATAAGTATAGTGGCCAACCCCGAGGTTTTGGTTTTGTTGAAATGCCCGACCGGGCTGAGGCCCAAGCGGCGGTCGAGAACTTGAATGGGAAAGACCTACTTGGTCAACAGATGAATGTGAATGAGGCACGCTCTCGCACTGACCAGAGAAGATCCGGTGGGCAAGGTGGTTATCGAGGGCGAACGGGTTACGGTGGTGGCAGGAACCGTTATTGATAGCATCCTTAAATTTCTGAACTATACAATGTAAAAGAGGATAAAATGGTACAAGGAAGAAGGCATGGGAGGATGCATGGTTCAAAACCCAGACGTCCAAGCCGTCCTAAATCCTATAAAATTGTTTGTCCAGGTTGCGGAAAGGAAGTAGTCGTCCAGGTTCTCCCACCAGAAGGCAAGAAACTATTCTGCATGGAATGTTTCAAGAAATAGAGATCTTATTAAGACAGGAAGGAAAATGAGTAGGAAGATTAAAATAAATAAGAAAATATATGTGGCTAACCTCCCCTTCGAGACCAGCGAAACCGAACTCAAAGCCCTTTTCTCCAATGCTGGAGATGTTATGTCTGTCAATATTGTAAAGGATAGACAGACTGGGCAACCGAGGGGGTTTGCTTTCGTGGAGATGTCTACTCAATGGGAAGCCCGGAGGGCCGTTTCCATGCTGAATCGAAGAAGTTTCATGGGAAAAGAGTTGCTGGTGAAAGAGGCAATGGAAAAACGTGGCTTCCGAGGAAGGTAGTTATAAGAATTTGAAGAATTTGGTCGTCGATTCTTGTCGTTCTATCATGGTAAGACATTCAGAGGTTAACGATGTAATAAAGATCGTTAGAAGCGTTTGATTTAAAGGACCAAAGCCCCAAACCATTTTAATCCTTATTATTCTTTTGATTCTTTTCATTATCTCATGGGCTCTTTTGCTATCGTCCCGGCAGGCCACAGAGGAGTTGTCCTCTAATGGGGAAGTGTGGAGAAGAGAATTATGAGGGGGAAGGGCTCAACTTCAAGTTGCCTATTGCTGAAAAAGTGATTAAGGTCGATGTCAAGGTTCAACCCCATCCGTTCAAGGAGATCGGTGCCTCTTCAAAAGAATACCAGATAGTGAAAATGACGGGAATGGCGAACTTTCATATCGATCCATCTTTTGTCAATGACCTTTACCAGAAAGTGGGGCTCGACTTTGCCGACAAAGTGATCGATCAGGCTTTCAACAACTTTAGTGAGGTATCTGACATCTCTACCAAAATCATAAACCTTTTTTAGATGACCCAGATTACCTCTTGCTATCAGTTAATTTCAATTTTATCGTATCAAGGACTAAACCTATACCCCCAAACTATTCTGTAATAAGTAGATTGTAAATAGGTAATCAATGCAAAAAACAAGATATAGTATGGTCCTAGAAATATGGTCAGGTCTACACATTTGACATTACAAACCCCTTTTAAATTTGTTTGAGTTCTCTTTTCAATTCTTTGTTCATATTCGATTTAAGAAAACAAAGATTACACTTTTAATATTTTGTCAAATGTGTAGACCTGACCCTTTTTTCTCTTGTAGTTTCTTTGAGTTTTTGGTGTTCGCCTCGGAACGACAGCACCAGGTCACCCATCAGGATTAAAGTCTACAGGAAAACGAGAGCATCTCTCCTCTGTGCCCCCTGTCCTGCCAAGCAGGATGCAGGAAAATATTCAATCCCAGACTGTGTCCAATTCACAAGGGTCTCAGTATAACTAAGACTACAGCGCTATATAACAAACCCGTCACTTGAAGATATATTTAGAGATAAAGATAAAAAAACAGGTAGACAATGTTATTAATGAAGCATATGTTCAATATGGATGTACTTTAAAAGAGATATTTCATTTTTCTTTTAATCTTTTGTCTACATCTCTGCCTGGTAAGGAACTTCTTTCCCTCCTGAAAGCGATGAGCCCATCTTTTTTAAATGTCAAAAGTCAAACCTTACCCCTAGCCTCATAATTAAAAGATTTCTTATGATGACAAAGAGAAACCTTAATCTCACAAAGGATTGGAAATTTTTTTTTAATTATGTTAGCAAATATTGTTGGTTAATGG
>JBBITW010000122.1:0-5247 GCA_037440525.1 Deltaproteobacteria bacterium | reverse complement strand
ACAAAGGATTGGAAATTTTTTTTTAATTATGTTAGCAAATATTGTTGGTTAATGGACCGAGATGTTTTTATAGATTCTCTAAAATTTGGCTTTATCGAGGGGCCTTGGAAATGGAGGTTAAAGGATGAAAAATGTAGGAATTATTTCTTATGGGATTTATCTCCCACGGTATCGGATCAATCGTAAGACAATACAGGATGCAATGGGATGGTTAAGTCAGGCTGGTTTAGCAGGTGAGAAGGCTGTATCCAATTTTGATGAGGATAGTCTTACAATGGCTGTTTCTGCGGGGATCGATTGTTTAAAGGGATATAATCAGGAAGATATAGAAGGATTGTATTTTGCAACAACTACCTCCCCATACAGAGAAGGGGAAGGTTCCTCCATCCTCGCAACAGCTCTGGATCTGCGTCCAAATATAAGGACGGCCGATTTTTGTAACTCCCTAAAAGCAGGCACATCTTCACTTCTCTCCGCCTGCGATTCAGTCAGGGCAGGGGCGGTAAGAAATTTTCTTGTCTGCGCATCAGACTGCCGGCTTGGTAAACCAGGTAGCTCTCTCGAGATGCTATTTGGAGATGCTGGATCGGCCGTACTTATAGGAAGCGAAGGGGTCATTGCAAGCCTTGAGGGCTCTTACTCAGTCTCTTACGATTTTCCCGATTATAGAAGAATTGAGTCAGATCGATTTGTTCGCGGGGTTGAGGATCGATTCATCCGTGAAGAGGGCTATACAAAATTTATTTCAGAAGCAATCTCTGGTCTTTTTAAGAAATTTAATCTCGAAGCTAAAGATTTCAGTAAGGTTGCCTACCCATGTCTTAATCAGAGAGAGCATGCCGCGATTGGAAAGAGACTGGGTTTCCAGCCAAATCAGATTCAGACACCTATGTTAAATACAATAGGTGAGTCGGGGACTGCCTCCCCTCTGCTTCTGCTTGTGGCAATGCTTGAAGATGCAAATCCTGAAGATAAGATCCTCCTCGCAAGCTATGGTAATGGTTCTGAGGCATTATATTTTAAGGTAACATCCGAGATAAAAAGGATGAAGAATAAGAGAGGTATAAAGCGATATCTTGATTTGAAAAAAGAGCTCAAGAGCTACGAGAAATACCTCGTATTTCGTGACCTCCTTACAGTGGAGACAGGATTTGGAGAAGATATAGCACCAACGCAATTGCCACTCGCATGGAGGGAGAGAAAGTCCATTTTAGCCCTTTATGGATCACGGTGTAAACGCTGTGGCACTCCGCTTTACCCACCTCAGAAGGTTTGTGTCAATCCTTCATGTGGTGCAATTGATGAGATGGAGGATTATCGTCTTTCCAATAAGAAAGGCAAACTTTTCAGTTATACACTTGATCAGGCCTCATTCTCCATTAATCCTCCTCTGATTTTTGGACTGATAGATTTTGAAGGAGGAGGAAGATTCATATTCGAATTCACTGATTGTGAACCCGAGCTTCTCAAGGTGGGGATGGATGTGGAGATGAGTTTTAGAAGAAAATATTTTGATAAACTGAGGGGTATACAGGGATATTTCTGGAAGGCTATACCATTCAGAGATTAGATAGGAGGATAAAATGCCAGAGGGTATAAAGAATAAGGTTGCAATTATAGGTATGGGTTGTACCAAGTTTGGAGAACTATGGGATAAGAGCGCTGAGGACTTGATTGCAGAGGCCTTTCAGGAGGCACTTCAGGATGCCGGGATAGAAAAGAAGGATATCCAGGCTGCCTGGCAGGGCAATCAGCAGACAGAGGTAAATGTAGGGCACAGTGCAATTGTTACATCATCAGCCCTGAAGCTTCCATTCATTCCGGTTACGAGGGTTGAGAACCTCTGTGCAAGTGGCACTGAGGCCTTCAGGGGTGCATGTTATGCTGTGGCATCAGGTGCCTGTGATATTGCACTGGCTGTTGGGGTTGAGAAGATCAAGGATCTTGGCTTTGGAGGACTTCCGAGGGCAAACGAAGACCTGAAGGTCCTGGGTGCAAGAGGGAGGATAATATTCCCTAACTGGATAAATCCAAACCCTGGAATGTTTGCCATGATGGCCATTCGATACTTCGAGCGATATGGACTCAGTATAGAAGAGGGTAAAAGAACACTCGCGAAGATATCAGTTAAAAGCCATCACAATGGGGCTCTAAATCCAAAGGCTCACCTGCGAAGGGAGATAACTATAGAGGATGTGCTCAAGGCCCCGATCATCGCCTGGCCTCTTGGACTGCTTGATTGCTGTGGTGTGAGCGATGGAGCAGCGGCAGCAATAGTTGTAAGAGCTGATAGGGCAAAGGAGTTTAGAGCCGATCCTGTATATGTTAAATCAATCCAGATCGCCGCTGACTCCGGTGAGAGCCTGTTATATACTAATTACGATTATACACATGTTGAGACCACAACCCGCGCAGCAATAAGGGCATATGAAGAGGCAGGGATCAAAAATCCGAGAAAGGAGATAAACCTGATGGAGGTTCATGATTGTTTCTCCATCACTGAAATGGTTACATACGAGGACCTCATGATATCTCCGAGGGGAAAGGTGAAAGAGGACATAGATAATGGATTCTTCACTCTCGAGGGACAGATCCCTTGCCAACCTGATGGAGGATTGAAATGTTTTGGCCATCCTATAGGTGCATCAGGGCTCAGAATGCTATACGAAGTATATAAACAGCTTCAGGGAAAGGCAGGGCCAAGACAGATCAAAAACCCTGTAATTGGACTCACCCATAATCTTGGGGGCCAACCGCCATACAGTGTCTGTAGCATCTCGATTATTGGCCTCTGATCCTCTTTATCCTCATAAGCAAAGTATTTCTTCAGAGGGGGGATTCCTAAAAAAATATTGTGAATATGAGAAAGGGGGATGAATAATGGAAGCATTTCATTGGTGGAACGATGAGCATAAGAGGCTTGCAACAAAACTCGAGCAGTATGTAGAAAAGGCAATGCCCAGGGCTGAAGAGTACTGGTGGAAGAGGGAGATAGCCAAGGATATTTATGATGAGTTAGCAGAGATGGGATTCTTTGGCGTGGCCATTCCAGAGGCCTATGGAGGAATGGGCCTCGGAGCTACAGGGGCCTCCATAACAATGGAGACAGTTGCACAGCTTCCAGGCCTTTTTTATGTATTTGGGGCATCTATGATGGGAGGACTCCATCAGATAATTGAATTTGGAACTGAGGAGCAGAAAAAGAGATTTCTATCTCGTATGGCCAAGGGAGAGCTTGGGGCTATTTCAATTACAGAGCCATTTGTTGGTTCGGATGCCTCAGCAATCGAAACAACTGCACGAAGGGAAGGAGATAAGTATATCCTTTCTGGAAAAAAGAGATTTACCACAGGTGTTGGGGTTGCAAATCGATACATGTTATATGCAAGGACAAGCAATGATCCAAAGGATATAGCTCGCTACCAACACCTCACAGGCTTTATAGTTGAAAAGGGGATGCCGGGTTTCAGTGTTGAAAAGGTCAACGAGGTCATGGGTTATGATAATACACCAAATGGATATTTGAACCTTGATGAGGTGCCTGTGCCTGTTGAAAATCGGATCGGGCATGAGGGGGAGGGATGGAGGGTCATGACAGTGGGCCTAAATTTTGAGAGAACGATCATTGCGGCTTCATTGCTTGGAATGTTCCGCGTAGCCCTTCGTTCCCTTGTAGGATATGGGCAGAGGAGAATACAGTTCGGAAGACCAACGATCGATTTTGTAAACAACCAGTTTAAGATTGCAGACCTGATTGTTAAATTCAAACTCTCCCGGCTGGTGACCTATTACGCCGCATACCTTTTTGATTCAGGTCAAGATCCCTCTATGGAGGCCTCTATATGTAAACTCTATAATACAGATATGTGTATGGAAGGTATGATAGAAGCCATTCAGGTTATGGGAGGAGATGGGGTAACAAAGTTTTATCCACTCGAAAGGCTATTCAGGGAAGCAAAAACGAACCAGATCGCCGGTGGAACTAACGAGGCAATAAAACTTGTGATTTATCGAATGGGATTGAGGCAGATGGCAAATGATTTGAGATGGCCAAGAAGGGTGATCCATCCTGAGCTTGGAGTCCCTGTAACAATGAAAAAAGAGGTCAAAAAGGATCCAGAGATAAGTGAAGAGAAGTTACTTAAGGTCCTTTCGGAGGATTATAGAGTCAACCCGGGCCTTCATATGAGCCGTGAGGATATTAAGGAGATTTTTGATGTAGATGATAAGAAACTTGATGAATTACTTATCTCACTCGAACAGAAGAATCTGGTAAAACTCTATCGGGGGAAGAAAGGTATAGAACTGGCAAAGGCAACATACGAAGGTTTAAAGATGGCAAATGGCCAGAAATATTATCAGTGGTTTCCTTCCTGGGTCAAGAAGGAAGATCTCTTTTAAAGGAGGGTCATATGAATTGGGAAAATATTCTCTTGAGGAAAGAAAAGAAGATTGGATTTATCACACTAAATCGGCCTGAGGTTTACAATGCACTCAATCATCGGCTTCTCGTGGAGCTTAACGAGGCCATTGATGATGTTAAAAGAGATTCTGAGATAGGGGTTCTTATTCTTACTGGAGCAGGGGATAAGGCCTTTGTATCAGGAGCAGATATAAATGAACTTTCGCAGATGAATTCGTCCCTTCAGGGTTTTGATACATCAATAGAGCATAGATCAATCCTTGATAAATTAGAGCGTCTGGGAAAACCATCTATTGCAGCGATCAATGGATATTGCCTTGGAGGAGGGCTCGAACTTGCTATGGCATGCAGTATTCGGATAGCCTCAGAAAAGGCAAGGCTTGGATTACCAGAGCTTGGTCTCGGAATAGTACCTGGTTATGGGGGGACTCAGCGTCTTACCCGCCTGGTGGGAAGGGGAAAGGCGATTGAGATGATCCTCACTGCCAAACCCATCGACGCCCAAGAGGCATATAGAATAGGTCTTGTAAATCAGGTTGTTTCGGCTGATGAATTGATGCCCAAGGCAATTGAGATGGCAGAGTCTATATTAAAGAATGGTTCAACTGCAATTCGATTGGCAATGGATCTTGTGATTCGGGGAATGGATATACCACTTGATCACTCCCTTACTTTTGAATCTGCCCTCTCTGCATTGACGATTGGAAGCCCTGAGGCTCTTGAAAGGTTAAGGGCCTTCTTAGAAAAGAAAAGGTAAGCTCTCGTAAAACGTCACTTAAATGGGGCTAAGTTAAAAGATCTGGCAGGAATATCCTCGAAAATCT
>JBBITW010000121.1:0-11161 GCA_037440525.1 Deltaproteobacteria bacterium | reverse complement strand
TCATTGCGAGCCCGAAGGGCGTGGCAATCTTATAGATTCCTCGCTCCGCTTGGAATGACAATCTGGTAGAGATTGCTTCGCAATGACAATTGAGAATCGCTCAATTTAGGGAAAAGGTATAGAGGATAATAAGGTACCCTTACACTGAAACAATATCTCTGGGAGAAAATATCATGGAGACTGCATATGAGAAGGCAAAGGTATTGATTGAGGCACTTCCTTATATCCGTCGATTCTTTAATAAGACTTTTGTAATAAAGTATGGTGGAAGCACGATGGAGGAGGAGAGGTTAAAACTGAGTTTTGCCCTCGATGTAGTCCTTTTAAAATATATAGGCCTAAACCCTGTGATCGTCCATGGTGGAGGACCTCAGATTGGTGAGGTATTGACCAGGATGGGGATAAAATCCCAGTTCATCGATGGGATGAGAGTGACGGATAACGAGACCATGGATGTGGTGGAGATGGTTCTTGTTGGAAAGGTGAACAAAGAGATCGTCTCTCTGATTAATCAGCAGGGTGGAAAGGCGGTTGGCCTTAGTGGAAAGGATGGAAGGCTTATCGTTGCTAAGAAATTGAAATTAACGAGAGACACCGGAGGGGATAAACCTCCAGAGATTATAGACATTGGAATGGTGGGAGAGGTGAAGACAATCAATCCTGGTATTATTGAGACCCTTGAGAAGGAAAATTTTATCCCTGTCGTTGCTCCTATAGGGGTAGGCGAAGAGGGTGAGACATACAATATCAATGCTGATATAGTTGCAGGGAAGATTGCCTCTTCGTTGAAGGCTGAGAAATTGATTTTACTTACAGATGTAGAGGGTGTTAAAGACAAAACTGGTAGATTGATCCCGACGCTTAATGGAGAAGAGGCGAAGATACTGATTGCTACAAATGTCATCTCATCAGGGATGATCCCAAAGGTTAACTGTTGCCTTGATGCATTAAAAGAAGGGGTTAATAAAACCCACATAATTGATGGAAGGGTTGAACATGCTATTCTACTTGAGATTTTCACAGATGTGGGAATTGGAACGGAGATAACAAAAGAGTGATGATGGTGGTTTTATAATTTTACAATTACTAAATGGAGTGAAGATGGATTCGAAGGCCTTGATGGATTTATCAGAAAGATATATTGCAAATACCTATACCAGATATCCAGTCCTTCTTGTAAGGGGGAAGGGGACTCGTGTCTGGGACAAAGATGGAAGGGAATATATAGATTTTGTATCAGGCCTTGCAGTATGTAGTTTGGGACACTGTCATCCGAGGGTAGTAAAGGCAATTCAGGATCAGGCAGAGAGGCTTATCCATGTCTCAAACTTTTACTATATTGAGCCACAGATCCAGCTTGCGCAACTCCTCTGTCGACACTCCTTTGCCGATAAGGTCTTCTTCTGTAACAGTGGTGCTGAGGCCAATGAGGGAGCAATAAAATTGGCCCGAAAGTTTGCAAAGGAGAAGATGAAGGGTGATCGATATGAGATTATTACTATGGAAGGCTCCTTCCACGGGAGGACTTTAGCCACTCTTACAGCCACAGCACAGGAGAAATTTCATAAAGGATATGATCCCCTGATGCCAGGATTCAAATATATACCTTTTAATGATATTGATACATTGAGACGCAAAATAGACTCAAAGACCTGTGCGGTAATGGTTGAACCAATTCAGGGAGAAGGAGGTGTTAACTGTCCTCAAGAAGGTTATCTCAGGTCTCTCAGAGAGATCTGCGATGAAAATGGCCTTCTTCTTATCTTCGATGAGGTTCAAGTAGGGATGGGGCGCACAGGCAAGCTTTTTGCCTATGAGCACGAGGGGATTGAACCTGATATACTGACACTTGCGAAATCACTTGGAGGAGGGGTTCCGATTGGAGCACTTCTGATTAAAAAGGAGGTTTCGGAAAGTTTCAGGCCAGGGGATCATGCCTCCACATTTGGAGGAAATCCATTGGCAACAGCCGCAGGGGTTGCGGCCTTGAGCGCACTTTTAGAGGAAGGAATCTTAGAAAATTGTCAAATGGTTGGGGAATACTTCATCTCAAGGCTTACAGAATTCAAGGAGAGATTCCCATTTGTTCAGGAAGTTCGGGGAAAGGGATTGATCATCGGGATGGAATTGAAAATCGATGGAGCTCCCATTGTTACAGAGATGATGAAAAAGGGATTTCTTATTAACTGCACAATGGGCAAGGTCCTTCGTTTTCTTCCTCCATTGATTGTAACAAAGAGGGAAGTAGACCAGATGATTCAAGCCCTTGAAGAGGTTTTTAGAAATATCTGAATCATTTTAAGGAGGATAAAATGGGAGATAGAGTTAAAAAGGTTGTGCTGGCATATTCAGGGGGATTGGATACATCGGTGATATTAAAGTGGTTAAAAAATGAGTTTGGCTGCGAGGTTATCACATTTACCGCTGATATTGGACAGGCAGAAGAACTGGATCACCTTGAGGAGAAGGCAATTGCTACTGGGGCAAGTAAGGTCTATATTGAAGATCTGAGGGAGGAATTTGTCAGGGATTATGTTTTTACAGCGATGAAGGCCAGTGCAATCTATGAGGGATGCTATCTTCTCGGGACTTCCATAGCAAGGCCTCTGATTGCAAAGAGACAGATAGAGATCGCACAGCTTGAGGGAGCGGATGCTGTTGCACACGGAGCCACGGGAAAGGGGAATGATCAGGTTCGTTTTGAATTAACATATTATGCACTCAATCCTTATATCAGGGTAATATCTCCATGGAGGGAATGGGCATTCAGGTCTCGTGAGGAATTGATATCCTATGCCCGTGAGAATGGTATTCCGATTCCAGTAACAAAAGAGAAACCCTATTCCTCTGACAGAAATCTCCTGCATATAAGTTTTGAAGGAGGGATCCTCGAAGATCCATGGGCAGAACCACCAGAGGATATGTTTATCCTATCAACCTCTCCTGAGAAGGCACCTGATAAGCCCACTTTTATTGAGATCGATTTTGAAGATGGGATACCAGTAAGACTTAATGGTGAAGGGCTTTCCCCTTCGGAGATGCTTTCTCGATTGAATGAGCTGGGAGGACGAAATGGGATTGGAAGGGTTGATATGGTTGAAAACCGTTATGTAGGGATGAAATCGAGAGGTGTTTATGAAACCCCTGGGGGGACAATCCTCCATATTGCTCACAGGGCAATAGAATCCATCACAATGGATAGGGAAGTGATGCATTTCAGAGATAGTCTGATCCCCAAGATATCGGAGCTTATATATTATGGCTACTGGTTTTCACCTGAGATGGAGGTTTTAAAGAAGGCGATCGATGAGATGCAGAAGGATGTAACAGGCACGGTCCGTCTTAAATTATATAAGGGAAACTGCATTATAGTAGGCAGAAAATCAGAGAAATCCCTCTACCATGGTGCATTTGCCACTTTTGAGAAGGATACCGTTTATAATCAGAAGGATGCAGAAGGCTTCATTCGTCTAAATGCTCTGAGGCTTAGAATCCGAAGAATGATGAGAGGATAGTAAGGATCAATGACCAGAGGGTCAATTATAAGGTCTTTGAAAAAGTCCTGAATTCACTGGGGAGGTAGGGTTCCAAACCCTTCAAATGCGGACAATGAGAAAGTAGATTGCTTACAATTGCTTCAAAGAAAATCAAGCATTTTCAGGGTATTAATCAATAGTGCTATTTTATTATCGGTATCCGCTTGAAGGCTTTTTCACCCCACCTCCCCAGTCTATAAGGCTTGTTTTAAATGCTTTTTCAAATTTTTCAATTATAATTTTATGATGATAGGTGGCAGGAGATGAATCCAAAATATAACCCTAAAGATATAGAGGAGAAATGGCAAAGATACTGGGATGAGAAGAAGCTCTTTAAGGTGAAAGAGGATAAGAATAAGAAGAAGTATTATCTTCTTGAGATGTTTCCATATCCTTCTGGAAAGATCCATATGGGCCATGTCCGTAATTATTCTATCGGAGATGTGGTTGCCCGCTATAAAAAGATGAAGGGTTTTAATGTTCTTCATCCAATGGCTTGGGATGCCTTCGGGATGCCTGCAGAGAATGCGGCTATAGAGCATGGAGTTCACCCTGCAAAGTGGACATATGAAAATATAGAATATATGAAGAAGCAGCTTAAGAGAATGGGTTTCAGTTACGACTGGGACCGTGAATTTGCCACCTGTGATGTATCCTATTATAAATGGGAACAACTGTTCTTCCTCAGGATGTTTGAAAAGGGTCTGGCTTACAGGAAGCGATCCACGGTGAACTGGTGTGATATCTGCAAGACAGTATTGGCAAATGAACAGGTGATGGGTGATGGCACTTGTTGGCGGGGCCATGCTGATGACCCAGGAGTTGTGCAGAAGGAATTGGATCAGTGGTTTTTTAAAATAACAGATTATGCAGAAGAGCTTCTTGAGTGGTGTGATAAACTGCCTGGATGGCCTGAGCGTGTTCTTACAATGCAGAAGAACTGGATAGGGAAGTCCATTGGTGCGGAGATCCATTTTCCACTTGAGAATTCCAAAGATGTTATCAAAGTCTTTACAACCCGCCAGGATACAGTATTTGGGGCAACATTCATGCTCCTTGCCCCAGAGCATCCCCTTGCTCTTTCTCTTTCAAAGGGAACCTCTCAGGAGAAGGCTGTTAGGGATTTTGTTGAAAGGATGAAGCGCCAGGACGTGATGAAGAGGACTGCGCTTACTGCAGAAAAGGAAGGAGTATTTACAGGGGCTTATTGCTTGAATCCTATGACAGGGGCAAGAATCCCTATCTATGTTGCAAATTTTGTTTTGATTGAATACGGGACAGGGGCTGTGCAGGCTGTTCCAACTCATGACCAGAGGGACTTTGAGTTTGCAAAGAAATATGGTCTTCCGCTCATTGTTGTCGTTCAACCAGAGGGGCAAACACTAAGTCCTGAAACTATGACCGAGGCATACGAGGGGGAGGGCTATCTTGTAAACTCCGGGCCTTTTAATGGGATGGAGAGTAGTAAGGCAAGAGAAGCCATTGCGAAATATCTGGAAGATAAAGGTCTCGGAGGGAGTAAGATAAGCTATCGTCTAAGGGACTGGGGTATTTCAAGACAGCGTTACTGGGGTGCTCCAATTCCAATCATCTATTGTGATCGTTGTGGAATTGTTCCTGTTCCGGAAGAGGATCTACCTGTAATCCTTCCTTTTGACGTTGAGATAACAGGAATGGGTGGCTCTCCACTTTCATCTGTTAAGGAATTTGTGGAGACGAAATGTCCGAGGTGCGGAGGCAGAGGTAGAAGGGAAACAGACACAATGGATACCTTTGTTGAATCCTCCTGGTATTTTGATAGATTTACCTGTCCTGATTACCATGAAGGCCCCCTCGATAGAAAGAGGGTTGATTACTGGATGCCAGTAGATCAATATATAGGTGGTATTGAACATGCCATTTTGCATCTTCTATATTCTCGATTCTTTACCCGTGTTTTAAAGGAGATGGGCCTTTTGAATATTGAAGAACCATTCACCAATCTTCTTACACAGGGAATGGTTTGCAAGGAGGTCTATGAATGTTCGAAAGATGGATATCTCTTTCCTGAAGAGGTTGAGAATCAAGGAAATCATTTTTATTGCAGAAAGTGTGGGAGTGAGATCTCCATTGGAAGGCTTGAGAAGATGTCCAAATCAAAAAAGAATGTGGTGGATCCAGAATATTTGATTGAGAAGTATGGTGCAGATACGGCGAGGATGTTCTGTCTGTTTGCAGCCCCTCCTGAAAAGGATCTGGACTGGAGTGATCAGGGAGTGGAAGGTTCTTTTCGTTTTCTTAACCGTGTGTGGAGACTCTTTTATGAAAACTGTTCCCGTATTAAGGATATAAAGCCATTTCCATATGGCACCTCCCTTGAGGGAGATGCAAAGCTTCTAAGGCAGAAGACCCATGAGACTATCAAAAAGGTCACAGAGGATATCGAAAGATTCCATTTCAATACAGCAATCAGTGCAATCATGGAATTGGTGAATGAAATCTATAATTCAGAATTAAAGGATCAGGATGATGAGACCTCAAAAAGGGTGATGCGTGAGGCAATGGAGATCGTAGCCCTACTGCTATCTCCATTTGTTCCCCATTTTTCAGAAGAGCTCTGGGAGGCTTTAGGGTATCAGGAATCTATCATAAAGACACCGTGGCCAGATTTCGATGAAACTGCAATCCTGAAGGATGAGATACTCATTGTAATTCAGGTCAACGGGAAGTTAAGAGACCGTATGATGATCAGAGCTTCATTTAGAGAGGAGGAGGTAAAGGCTCAGGCATTAAGGTCAGAAAGAGTTCGTAAACTTATACAGGGGAAAGAAGTAAAGAGGGTGATACTCGTTCCCAATAAGCTTGTCAATATTGTTTGCTGAAGATAGAGGAATTAAATGAGAAGATATATTCAAGCAATTTTCATTTTATATGTTTTAATATTTTCAGGTTGCGGTTATAAAATGGTAGGCAAAGAGACACATATTCCTCCTGATATCACTTCTATTGCTATCCCTACATTTTCAAATCAGACATATGAACCAGGGATTGAAGTCCCTTTTACACAGGGTTTTTTAAGGGAGTTTATTCAAGACCGAAGAATCAGGGTGGTAAATCGGGAAGAGGCGGATTCTATTCTTGAGGGAGTGATTAAGTCATTTAATATTTACTCAACATCTTATGATCGATCAGGTATTGCAATGGAATATCAGACCTATGTTGTTATAGATTTGAAGCTTAGAAAGAGGACAGGGGAGATTATATGGATTGAAAGAGACCTCTCCGAGAGCAGGTGGTATAGAACATCTTATAATATCCTTTTGAGTGAATCGAATAAGTTTTCGGCAATCCAGAATTTAGGAAGGTTCATGGCAGAAAGAATTCGAAATCGTTTTTTTTATAATTTTTGATTTAAAGAATTTCATTTAGAATAACTGGAAAGTGGAGGCTCTATGTATTCGGCTTCTGATCTTAGAAAAGGGTTGAAGATTACAATTGACAATGAACCCTACATTGTTACTTTCTTTGAATTTTCTAAGCCAGGAAAGGGACAGGCCCTTTATCGGACAAAACTTCGCAACATGATTACAGGATTGACTATCGATAGGACATATCGTGAAGGAGACACATTTGAGCCTGCTTCCCTGGAAGAGAGACCAATGCAATTTCTCTACAAGGAAGGTGATAATTACTACTTCATGGACAATCAAACCTATGAACAGATTGTGATTAAAGAGGAAGTCCTGGGAGAAACAAAAAACTTTCTCATAGAAAATCTAAATGTCGAGGTCCTTTTATTCAAGGAGAAGGCCATTGGTGTTGAGCTTCCAAATTTTGTTAATTTAAGGGTTATTAAGACAGAGCCCTGGGTTAAAGGTGATACATCAAAGGCCGATTACAAACCAGCAACCGTAGAAACAGGATATATACTTCGTGTCCCCCCATTTATCGAAGAGGGAGAGTTGATTACTGTAGATACCCGTAGCGGTGAGTATTCAACCAGGGTTAAGGAATAAGTATGTGAGGAAAAACTGGCTCCCTGTTAGGCGTAAGAATGCCCTTCATAAAAGAGCAGGGATTATAAGGAGCATAAGGAATTTTTTTACTGATAGTGGATACCTCGAAGTTGAGACCCCTCATAGAATCCCTGCACCTGCCCCTGAGTCTCATATCGATGCCCTGCCATCAGGTTCATGGTTTCTCCATACATCTCCTGAGCTTTGTATGAAAAGGTTACTCTCCAGAGGATATGAGAGAATTTTCCAGATCTGCCGATGCTGGCGGGATGGAGAAAGAGGAAATCGCCATATCCCTGAATTTACACTCCTTGAATGGTACAGGTCAGAGAGTAATTATATGGATCTAATGGAGGAGTGCGAGGCCCTATTCCAGCACATAGCCAAATATAATGGTTACGGAGAAAGGATTCAATACCGAAATCAGGTTATCGATCTATCATCTCCCTGGAAGAGGATTAAGGTTAAAGAGGCCTTTGAACAGTATGGAAGGATTTCAATGATGGAGGCTCTGGAGAGAAGTCTGTTTGATGAGATTATGGTCTTCGATATAGAACCGAGGTTGGGGATAGAGAAACCAGTGTTTATTTATGACTATCCATCGAAGCGCAGGGCTTTAGCTCGCCTGAGAAAGGATGATCCAGGAATTGCAGAACGTTTTGAGCTTTATATTGGGGGTATCGAGCTTGCAAATGGATTTTCTGAACTTCGAGACCCTGAAGAACAGCTTAGATGTTTCCATGAAGAAAATGAATATCGCCGTTTGAGAGGGAAGCCTGTTTATCCGATACCTGAGAAATTTTTAGCCGAAATTAAATATATGCCCGAATCAGCCGGAATAGCCCTGGGTATTGATCGATTGGTCATGATCTTTTTAAATGCCGATACGATTGACGAAGTATTAGCCTTTAGCCCTGAAGAACTTTAATATTTATTCACCCTGATATTCCACTACCTCACCAAGATAATTTTTTAAATATAGAATTTTACCTTCCCTTTTCATATAATCAGGAAGGATTGGAACCTTTCCTTTACCACCTGGGAGGTCAATGACATAGTAGGGAACTGCAATGCCAGAGGTATAACCTCTTAGTCCTGCCATGATTTTTAAGCCCTGATCAACAGTTGTTCGAAAGTGAGATGTTCCCCTTATAAGGTCCAGGTGGTGGAGATAGTATGGCTTTACCCTGATGGTTAATAGTTTTTGAAAAAGTTCCTTCATCACCTCTAATTTATCATTTACATCTTTTAGCAATACAGTCTGGTTTCCGAGGGGAATACCCGAATCTGCGAGCATAATACAGGCCATTGAGGATTGTGGTGTAATTTCTGATGGATGGTTGAAATGAGTATTTATATAAAGGGGGTGAAATCGCTTAAGCATCTGGCAGAGTTTAGAAGTAATCCTTTCGGGTAATGTGACAGGAATCCTTGTATTTATTCTTATAATCTCGATATGGGAGATCTTTCTCAAATTTATAAGGAGTTCTTCAAGCTCTTCATCTGATAGCATGAGAGGATCACCGCCTGAGAGAATCACATCTCTTATAGAAGGTGTCTCCTTTATATAATTTAGAGAGGATTCCATGTGGTTATTCATATTTAAGAAAATTTTGTTACTTAGGAGATTCTTTCTCATACAGAATCGACAGATGGTTGGGCAACGGGATGTGACCAGTAACAGAACCCGATCAGGATAGCGGTGGATGAGTCCAGGTACAGGAGAAAATTCCTTCTCAAAGAGTGGATCAACAGGGAGTGAAGTATCCTCCAATTCGAGGACATCAGGAATGCACTGACGCCAAATGGGATCACCAGCCTTCTTAATGAGGTTCAGATAATAGCAAGAAATTCTCATGGGATAGCGATCGATAACAGGCCTCAGCAATTCAGGGTCAACAGGATAGAGTTTGGCCAGTTCTTCCAGATTAGTTATGCTTTCGAAAAGGGATTTCTGCCAATATTCCATTTCTCTTTATTAAAATATAACACTTGGTATCTAAAAGTAAAAGGACTTGATTCTCATATTAGCATAGGGTAGATTTAGTTTTATGAAGAGGCAAGAAGATATTTACCCTATCTATTTTCTCTACGGGGCTGAAAGTTTTCTGATTGAGAAAGAGGTAGAAGATCTGCTCGATCGGGTCTTATCTCAAAAGGAGAGGGGATTGAATCTTCATATCTTTCGTGGCGATGAGAATACAGGTCAGGAGATTGTTCAAACTGCAAAGAGCTTTCCCATGTTTTCTCGTTATCGTTTCGTCCTTATTAAAGAGGCAGACCAATTGAGTGAAGATTCGATCGAAAGAATTTTAAATTACATACGAACACCTTCAAATACAACCTGTCTTGTGATTTGCGGTCATACAGCAAGTCCATGGAAAAGATATTTCAAGGAGATTGAAAAAATTGGCAAGGTGGTTGAATTCCAGAGGCTTAAAGGAAAGGCTCTTGTTTCATGGATTAGAAGGAGGATTGAAGAGAGGGGGAAAACCATTACAGCGGAGGCGATAGACTACCTGATTGATGTGGTTGGAGATCACCTTAATGATCTTGAAAATAATATGGAGAAGATCATACTGAATGTTGGCCAGAAAAGGATGATAAGCCTCGCTGACATTGAAGAGATCGTATCAGAGGTTAGGTTGAGCACTATTTTTGATTTAACCGACGCCATTGGTGAACGAAACCT
This sequence comes from Deltaproteobacteria bacterium, assembly GCA_037440525.1. Classification (GTDB taxonomy): domain Bacteria; phylum Desulfobacterota; class BSN033; order BSN033; family UBA1163; genus JBBITW01. The sequence continues at coordinate 938 of JBBITW010000121.1, read as the reverse complement.
TGAAAGGGCCCTTCGGGTCTTGGATAAGGCATTGGAATCAAAGTCTATTCAATTCAGGAAGGATGAGGAGGTCTCAAAAAGGAAGGATGACCCTATCCCGCTTCTTTTAAGTATGATGGCCAAGCAGTATTGGAATATCTGGAAAGTAAAAGAGACGATTTCTTCAAAAAGAGGTGAAGAATTTGCTCCGAATGAAATTGGAATGAAGACATGGAACGTTAGGAAGTTGGTTGAACAGGGAAGGAATTTTTCCAAATCCTCCCTTATAGAGGGCATTTTAAAATGTCATCAAACAGATTTAGCTATAAAGAAAGGTCGAGGCCCTAAGGATCTTTTAATTGAAAAATTGATTATCGATCTCTGCCGAGCGAATAACCCGGCGTCATTTCAAAAAAAGGAGTGAAGAATCTGATTCAAAAATTTCAGGGGGTAGTGGCCTTAAGCGCATTAACCACTCGGGTTAAACGTGAGATCTTTCTTGAAGAAGTATTTTTATGTAAAACACCTTTTGAATGGGCCTTCTGTATAATTGGGATGGCCTTATGCAGTGCCTTTTCAGCCCCTTCAATATCCTTCTTTTCAATTGCCTCTCTTACTCTCTTTATATAAGATTTTACTGTAGATTTTATATGGAGATTTCGAAGCCTCCTCCTTTCATTCTGCCTTGCTCTCTTTATTGCTGAGACATGGGTTGCCAAAATAATACCTCCCAAATATAATTTATTCCTTATCCCTTTAAAATGGATAATTATTGATTTTTTTAACATTTTAATTTAGTTTGTGTCAAGGGTCTCCATAGAGACCCTATGAAAAGTCTTGAAATGACTGGGGAGGTAGGGTTCCAAACCCTTCGAATGCGGACAATGAAAAGTTAGATTGCTTAAATCGCTTAAAAGAAAAACAAGCATTTTCAGGGTATTAATCATTATTGCTAAACT
>JBBITW010000120.1:0-11209 GCA_037440525.1 Deltaproteobacteria bacterium | reverse complement strand
ACCGGTGCTCTATTTATTGCCTTTAGTGCTGTGCTTTCCGGGGCTAAACAGAATAAAGAGGTAATCCATGAAGCAAAAGTCGAGGTGAGATATAAAAAGAGAAGGACAATACTCTTTATTGATGAGATTCACAGGTTTAACAAAGCCCAGCAGGATGCCTTTCTCCCCCATGTTGAGAAAGGGACAATAATTCTAATAGGTGCAACAACAGAGAATCCCTCTTTCGAAGTAATATCTCCACTTCTTTCAAGGGCAAAGGTCTTTACACTGAATCCCTTAAAAGAGGAAGAGATTGAGATAATCCTGAATCGGGCACTCGTAGATAGAGAGAGGGGGCTTGGAAAATATCCTGCAAATGTAGAGCCCGATGTGCTAAAGGCCATCTCAAGGATGGCAAATGGAGATGCGAGGATAGGATTAAATACCCTGGAGATGATTGTTCTCACTACTCCGCCCGATCATCGAGGCATTAGACAAATCAAGAAGAATGAGCTTGAAGAGGTTCTTCAGAGAAAGAGTTTTTTATATGATAAGTCGGGAGAGGAACATTATAATCTCATATCTGCCTTTCACAAAAGCCTTAGAGGAAGTGATCCTGATGCAGCCCTTTACTGGCTTGGAAGGATGCTCGAAGCAGGAGAAGACCCTCTTTATATTGCAAGAAGGATGATCCGCTTTGCTTCAGAGGATATAGGGAATGCAGATCCTCAAGCATTGCAGGTAGCGGTCTCGGCGATGCAGGCCTTTCATTTCGTTGGTCTACCTGAGGGGGACCTTGCCCTTGCTCAAGCGGCCGTGTATTTAGCCACGGCCCCAAAGTCAAATGCAATATACATTGCATACCAAAAGGTTCAAAGAGATGTTCGTGAGCTTGGAAACATGCCTGTTCCACTTCACATTAGAAATCCAGTGACTGCTATGATGAAAGACCTGGGGTATGGGAAAGACTATAAATATCCCCATGACTATCCTGACCATTTCGTTGAAGAGGAATACCTGCCTGAGAATCTGAGGGGAAGAATATATTATGATCCTTCTGAACAGGGATTTGAAAAGGAGATTAAGAGAAGGGTTGAAAACTGGAGGAAGAGAAAGAGGGAAAAGATTTGAAATTATTTCTTCCTTCTTACCCCTTCTCCTGTCATGGGAACAAAGAGGACAGGGATAACATCAGTCGTTTCTATCCTTCCTGATCTTTTTACAATCTTTTTTAGTTCCTGTGAATATCCACCTACAGGTATTACCATCCTCCCCCCTTCTTTTAACTGCTCTAAAAGAGGTTTTGGTATGTGATCAGGTGCGGCTGTGACAATTATTGCATCGAAGGGAGCCATTTCTGGCCATCCCTGGTATCCATCACCGCTCCTAACCTGAATATTCTTATATCCAAGCTCGATAAGCCTTTTCCGGGCAGATGATGCAAGGCTGTCAATAATCTCAATTGTATACACTTCCTTTGCCAGTTCCCCCAATATTGCTGCCTGATAACCAGAACCCGTTCCAATCTCCAATACCCTTTCATCTCCTTTGAGTTCTAAAAGTTCTGTCATCAGGGCAACGATATAAGGTTGAGATATTGTCTGGCCTTCTCCTATGGGAAGGGGTTGATCGGAATAGGCCAAATTCTGATACTCAATTGGAACAAAGAGATGACGTTCTACCTTTAATATTGCAGAAAGAACCCGTTCGTCTTTTACTCCCCTTGCCTTTATCTGAGTTTCTACCATCTTTTCGCGCATAGACTTGTAATCTCCATTAAAGGAAAGCTCACCGTTTCGCTCTCCCCTTGGACAACCTGCAAAAAGGATTAAAGTTAAAGTAAATGTTATAATACCTTTCAAACTTTTCATTACTGTTTTTAAACTACCATATATATAAAAATCTTGTGAGACTTCTGAAAAAATCCTGAAATGCCTGGGGAGGTAGTGTTCCAAACCCTTCGAATGCGGACATTAAGAAGGTAGATTGCTTACAATCGCCTCAAAGAAAATCAAGCGTTTTCAGGGTATTAATCAATAGTGCCAAACTATTAAAGGTATCCGCTCGAAGGCTTTTTCACCCCACCTCCCCAGTCTAAGAATACTATTTCAGAGGTCTCCTTGTCAATCCTTGACAATCCTTAAATATTTCTGATAACTTATTATTAATAGCAACTGATACATTATATTTGAAATAATAGAGAGGCCGCTATTGCGAGCTCGAAGGGTGTGTTAATATTAAGAGATGAAGATACCTTTAAAAATAATAAGAATTTTTAGTATTTTTCTTCTCCTATCAATTACTCTATCGTTTCCTATTTTTAGGGGTCAGGGACAGCAACCTCGAAACAGAGCAGAGGGTTCAAGGATTACATTTTGGGGGAAAGAGGATAGGAGATGGATAGAAAAGAGGGAAATCCCAATTCCTGTGGTCTTAGCTCAGGGTGTTAAAGAGGAACCATTCATGATGTCCATAGGATTGGGAGAAGAGGTAATTGGAGCGATGAAAAAGATGAGTCCAAGCCTTACCCAGCCCGGGTGTTCATATACAAGTAAATTTACAAGGGGTGTAGCACCTGCAGTTGTAGGTGAAAAAGCACTTTATGAAAGGGGGAGATACTACTATTCACGGGAGGAATATGGGTATGCTTCAGAGGACTTTAAGAGGCTAATAGAGGATTATCCAAAAAGTCCTCTAAGAGGGTTTGCCTTTTACTGGATGGGGGAATCGAAATTTCATATGGGAAATAGTGAAGAGGCCATTGCCTCATTTAAAAGAGCTTCGGAGATAATATCTGATAATGAATTATCTATATATGCACTATATTCTATTGGCTGGATTCAGCTAACAAGAGGATTGTATGAAGAGAGCTACAAATTTTTCCATCAAGCTTACGAGAAGGGATCATCTCATTCAATTGGTCAATCATCCCTATTCTGGTCGGGCTATTCACTTTACTGCCTCGGTAGATATGGAGAAGCCATCAGGGAGATTGAGAATCTTGTCCAAAAGTATCCAAAAGGGGTATGGAGACCCGAGGGTGAGTATCTTATGGGAGTTTGCCATTTCAGGCTGAAAGAATTTGCTGAAGCATGCAAAATTTTTAAGAATTTCCTCAAGCAATTTCCACAACATTCCCTTGAGGAATGGGTCCGTTATGCCTTGGCTTGGAGCCTTCTATCCCTCGGGAATTATAAAGAAGGAAAAGAGAACTTTGAAGGAATTCTCCTTTCATTTCCCGGTACACGTCTCTCAGATCAAATCTTCTGGGGGATCATTAAGAGTTATCTTGGAATGAATGAAGGTGAAAAGGCGATGCAACTTTATCAGAGATTCCTCTCTTCCTTTCTTACATCTCCATGGGCTGAACAGTGTCTGTTTGATATAGGTAAATACTATTTTGATAAGAAGGATTATAGCTATTCTGCTTCGATATTCCAGCAGTTTCTTAGAATCTATCCTGAAAATGACCTTCAGGAGCTTGTCTATTTTATGTTGGGGGAGTCTCTATTCAATCAGAAAGATTATGTGGGAGCAATCGATGCCTATAAATCTGTATTGTGGGGGAGAAGGAGGGGCAGCCTTGAAAATAAGGTGTATTCAAGATTGGGTTATGCCCACTTCTTTTTAAAGAATTATGATGATGCAATAAGCTACTGGGAGATAATGATTGACAGATTTCCAGAGGATCCTGAGGTAAAAAATATTCTTTATTGGCTTTCAGAGACTTATCTCCTTAAACAGGATTACAGGAAAGGGGTTGAGTATATAGACCGATTGAAAGGGGATCCAATCTTATATCCCAAAGGTCTATTGAGTTTAGGATGGTATCACTTTCAAAGAAACGAGTGGAAGGAAGCAAATCACTATTTTTTAAATATTCTGAGAGCATTCCCTGAATATCAATCAACCCCTTCCCTCCTTCTATTGGTAGCAGAGGGGTATTTGAACCAGGATGATTATCAAAACGCAAAAGGATATTTGATGAATTTGGCATCATTGATGGGTGGTGATCAAGATTGGGAGAAGGCCGTTTATCTCTTAGGGTGGATTGCATACAGAGAGGAGAGATTTGACGAGGCAATCAATCAGTTTAAGAGGCTTTTAGAATTCAATCTCATAGGTCCCTACAGGGACGAATCACAATACTGGATTTCGTGGTCATATTTTCGGAAAAAGGATTTTCATAAGGCAATTGAGGAGTTCAGACGTCTGATATACCAATACCCTGAAAGTCCATATGTTCCCTCATCACTTTTAAAGATCGGGGATAGTTATTATAATCTGAAACAATATGGTGATGCCATAAATGCTTATCTCCAGTTGATCAAAGAACATAACAAATCCAAAGAGGTTTCGGAGGCAGATTTTGGCATCATCCTCTGCCTTCTTCGGGAGAAAAAGTTTGAATCTTTTATATCTCGAGTCGATTCGTTTATAAAGCTATATCCTAACAGCCATCTGGCGCCTCAGGCATTGATACAGTTGGGAAATTATTATGAACAGTCTCGAATGGAGGAGAAGGCCATCAGGACTTATCAAGAACTCCTTCGTTTATATCCTAAAAGCATGTGGGCTGAAGAAGCACAGTTTAAAGTGGCACATCTTCTAAAATTGGAGAGAAGATTTTCTGAAGCTATAGATGAGATGGAAAAATTTTTGAAATCATATCCTAAGAGCCATCTTTCTATTGATGCACAAATAGATTTAGGAGATCTTTATCTTCTTAATAAATCTTACTCAAAAGCCCTGGAAAGATACGAATGGGTTATTCGTAACTCACCTCATGATGGGCAGACTAAAAGGCTCTATCTCGGTATTGAGGAGGCTTATCGAAACCTTGGAAAAGAGGAAGAAGCAGAGAAGGTATTAAAGGAAGGTATCAGAAAGTTTCCGGATGATGAAATAAGATATGAATTTTTTTTAAGGTTGGGGATACTTTATTTAAATCAGAAAAGGTATGGAGATTCTATCTCTGCTCTTTCCCAGGCAATTAGAAGTTCAGAGGAGAAATTGTCATCTCTCGCCCATTTCAAATTGGGGGAGGCCTACTTAGGGGCAGGAAATAGGGGTATGGCAATTCTTCAATTTTCTACAATTCTCTATCTTTATCCAAACCTTTCAGATCTTACAGAGGATGCCCTTTTAAAATTGGGCCCTATCTATATCGAGGAGAAGAAATTATTTGAGGCAAGTCAGGTTTATAAGAAGCTTTTAGAAAAGACAAAGAGAGAAGATAGACGGGGATTGGCAAGGAAGATGCTTGATCAAATTCGAAAGGGAACTATTGGTCAGTGAAAAAAAGAGCAAAAAGAAAAAGAATCATTTCTATTTCTTCTCTTTTTATAGTAATTGGGGTTTTAGGCCTTCTGGGATGGCTCTCATTCTTAACTCCTTTCCTCAAACCCTACCTTGAAGAGGGGTTGAGGGCTATTCGAAGAGGAAGCAGAGGGATTATTGGATGGAATAAAGACGATATATCTTCGGAAGAGAAGAGAATCCGCGAAGAGGTGATTTTGAAGAAGATGAGAGAGGCAGATTTAAATAAAGACTGGAGAGGCTTTGCTTCAGAATATCCAACCCCTCCGAAGATAGAGGCATCAACAGATGAAGAGAGGTTAAAGCTCCTAAAGAAGCTCCAGGTATTTAAAGAGGTGGAAAGGGAATGGAAGAATTATTTAAGGGAAAGGGAAGAACAATTTAACCAAGAGACCCCACCCCTTCCTCCTATAAAGGATGGGATAGAATTTAATTTCGAGAAGGATAGGGCTGCAGATAAAGTGATAGAAGGTCTTCTAACTAAGAAGGAAATTACTACTTCAGAGAAACCATTGGAGGAGAATATTCTCCTTGGAATCAAAGGGCCACTTGTGGCCCGAAAGATTGTTGAAAGACCCAATCTCCCCCATATCAGGGTGAAGACAGAGGCGGAGATTGAACTTATCTTCTGGGTGCTTCCCAGTGGAGTGGTTGATCGGGTCATTCCAACAGTGAAGGGGGATACAGAGTTGGAGAGGATTGCAATTCAATATTTAAAAAAGTGGAGATTTGTTCCCCTTTCACCATATCAGCCTCAAGAGGAACAGTGGGGAACAATACAGATTAAATTTAAGATTCAATAGGGAGACCTCTGAAAAAGTATTTAAAAAGAGTCTTATAGACTGGGGAGGTGGGGTGGAGGATGCATTCGAAGGGTTTGGAACCCTACCTTCCCAGTCATTTCAGGACTTTTTCAGAAATCTCATAGGAAAAAATTGACGAGAAAAGTTTTTATTATATTAACCATTGCTATCTTTTTTTTATTCCTTTTTTTAACCTTCTGGGGTGATAAAGGTATCTTTCACCTTACTCGATTGAAGAAGGAGTTATCTCGAATCAGGGAGAATAACGGAAAAATCGAATCTGAGAATCAAAGATTGAAGGAGGAAGTCAGGAGGCTCAAGTATGACAAGAGATATATAGAAGAGATTGCCCGAAAGGAGTTAGGAATGATTAAGGAGGGAGAGATTATTTACCAGTTTGATATTTCTGAAGATAAAAAAGAAGGCAAATAGTACTTATGGGATTTATTTTCAATTTTTGAGGACTCTTATATGAAATATGAAGGTATGATATTTAGACCCCCAAGCGAGGCAGATAGTCTTATCTTGCAGGTTACGGTTGGTTGCTCTTATAACAGATGTACCTTTTGTGGAGCTTATAGGGGAAAGAATTTCAGGATAAAGGATTTTGGAGAGATAAGAGAAGATATTGATGAGATAAGCTCCATAGGAATCTCGGTGAGGAGGGTATTTCTTGCTGATGGAGATGCAATGACAATTCCTCAGGAAGATTTGGTTCGAATCTTAAGATATTTAAGGTTGAAACTTCCCGGGGTTGAAAGGGTAGGGATATACGGAAATGCGAGGGATATCATCCAAAGGGATATCGAAGGGTTAAAGCTTTTAAAAGAGCTCGGGCTTGGAATTATCTATTTAGGACTTGAATCAGGGAATAAGGAGATTCTAAAAAGGATAAAAAAGAATGCTACTGTAGATCAGATGATTCAGGCTGGTAGAATAGTTAAGGAATCAGGTATAATCCTTTCTGTTACAGTTATCCTGGGTATAGGGGGTTGTGAATATAGTGAGTCACATGCAGAGGATACTGGAAAGGTGCTTTCAGAGATGAATCCTGATTACGTTGGTGCTCTTTCGCTAATGGTAGTGCCAGGAACTCCGATTGAAAAAGAGATTAAAGAGGGGAAATTGATACTTCCTGATCCTTTTGGGTTAATCAGAGAACTTAAGATTATGATTGAAAATTCTAATTTTACAGATTGTTTCTTCGCATCAAACCATGCATCAAACTATCTTCCCCTTCGAATTAGGTTACCTGAAGAAAAGGAAAGGGCACTTAAAATTATCACTGACGTTCTTAAGAAGAAAGACCCGGCTCTTTTAAGACCTGAATTTTTAAGAGCACTTTAAAGAAATAGGGTTTGATTATTTATGAAAGGATTTAAAAGATGAAAGATACTGTGGAATGTGAAGTTAGGGTGAGGTATGCCGAGACAGACCAGATGGGAGTAGCTTATTATTCAAACTATCTGGTTTGGTTTGAGGTTGGAAGGTCAGAATTTTGCAGGCATAAGGGTTTTTCTTACGCAGATTTGGAGGCAATGGGATATAAGCTGGTGGTCACTGAAGCCCATTGTCGTTATAGAAACGGAGCTCGATATGATGATATTTTAACTATTCAGACATGGTTGAAAGAAATGAATAGAAGGATGATTACATTTGGCTATAAGATATTTCGTCAGGGAAGTGATGAGGTTGTAGTTGAGGGGGAGACCCGCCATATCTGCTTGGGGCCGGATGGAAAACCGAAACGTCTGCCTGAAGAATTCGCAAAGATACTCGGTAATTTATCTTAAAACCTGCATTTAAATCTGCCGATATTACTATCTCTTTGTTTTTAATATTGAAAATTAAAAAGGGATGAGGTAATGTATCACATAAAATGGAGAGTTTTAAGAATATCCTGATAATTAGGCTCAGTGCAGTGGGAGATGTCATTCGGACAATTCCGGCTGTTAAGGCATTAAAGGCCTTTTATCCATCATCTAAGATCACATGGATCGTTGAAGAGTCATCGAAGGCCCTTCTTAAAAGCCAGCCCGAGATTGATCGTGTAATTGTTTTTCCCAGGAAAAGATGGTTGAAAGGATTGCAATCTATTGTAAAAATACCAAAGACAATTAGTGAGGCAGTTAAGTTCATTTTAAAGATCAGACAGGAGAGATTTGATATAGTTTTTGATTTCCATGGCATCCTTAAGAGCGGTTTAATTTCCTTTTTATCGGGAGCTCCTAAAAGGATAGGGTTTGATAGAAATTCAAGCAAGGAATTCAATTATCTATTTTCTAACATTAAGGTGAAGCCTTTTGAAGTGAGAATTAGTCGGTTTCAGAAGAACATGCAACTCCTGAGGGGAATTGGATTGGAAATTGAAGATTATAAGTTTGAACTTAATATCCCTCCAGAGGATAGGGAATATATAGGATCCTTCTTTTCTTCATTATCACCACCACCAAGAAAACCAATTATTGCAATTCATCCAGGGACGAGTGCAAAAACCATCTATAAGAGGTGGATGAACGATCAATATGCTCGATTGGCAGATAGATTGATTGAAAAACTTGGTTCAACAATAATTTTTACATGGGGGCCTGATGAGATAGAATTGGTCAATATGATCAAGAGGGAGGTAAGAGGAAAAGCTCTTCTGGCTCCGGAGACAAAGTCTTTAACTGCTTTAGGAGAATTATTCAGACGTTGCGATCTTTATATAGGTGGAGATACAGGCCCGATGCATATAGCTTCCCTCGTTGGTACTCCAGTGGTTGTAATTTATGGTCCAACTGACCCTGTAATAAATGAACCATTTGGATTACACAGGAAAGTAAGAAAGGAAGTGGGATGTAATCCATGTCGGAATCGTTCTTGTCAAAAGCTAATATGTTTGCGAAAGATCACAGTAGATGATGTCATGAAGGCAACAGAGGAAATTTTAAGTTTAACCCAAATAAACAGTTAAGATATAATTTATTTTAAGGAAAGATCATCTTGAAGTGTGATTCGAATAGAATAAGAAGAATATTGGTAAGGGGAGTCAACTGGGTGGGGGATACCATTATGACATATCCAACCCTTGAGGTTTTGAAGAAACTCTTCCCACAAACCCATATTTCAATCCTTATACAGGATCATCTTATGGAATTATGGAAGACATTCCCTTTTGTAGACGAGATAATCTCTTTTAAAAGAAATAGGGGCCTTGGATCATTATTTTCAGATTTAAACCTTGCATCTTCTTTAAGGAAGAGGAAATTCGATTTAGCGATCATATTCCCAAGGTCTTTCCATTCAGCATTTCAAATCTTTTTAGCAGGGATTCCCATAAGGGTTGGATATCAGAATGGAGGTCGTTTCATTCTTCTTACACATAGAATTTCAAGGGGGGTGGAAATTTATCGCATACCAAGAATCAGATACTACATGAAATTGATTGAGCCCTTTGGTAATATTGAAAAGATACCATCTCCCCATATATTTTTAAGGGATGAAGATCGAAGATGGGCTTATGAGACATTAAAAGATTCAGGTTTATTAGATGGAAGGCCCATAATTGGATTGAATCCAGGTGCAACTTATGGTCTTGCAAAATGCTGGTATCCTGATCGATTTGCTGAGCTGGGAAGAAGAATATCAAATAAGTGGAACGCAACCCTACTGATCTTTGGTAAGAAAGAGGAAAAGGGCATTGCCAATGAGATCATAAAAATCCTTGGGCAAAAGGGATTGGATTTTACTGGCAAAACCACTTTACTTCAATTGGCCGCCCTTTTAGAAAGATGTAATCTTTTAATCACAAATGATACAGGGACGATGCATGTAGCTGCGGCTGTTGGAACATCCGTTATAGCCCTTTTTGGTTCAACAGATCCTTTGACAACAGGTCCATGGGGAGAAGGTCATTTGGTTTTAAAGAAAAATCTTTCGTGCAGCCCATGCCTGAAGAGGATTTGTCCTGAAGACCATAGTTGTATGAAACTCATAACAGTCGATGAGGTGGAAGAAGCTGTTGAAAAGAAATTAAGGGATTTATTAAGATATTGAATTTTTTGAATGATAAAGAATATGATTAGTAAACTCCCTGTTTCTGTTTATGTGTTAACATTCAATAACATAAGGACGATCGAGAGGTGCCTCAATAGCCTTTTGTGGGCCGAAGAATTGGTTATTGTCGACTCTGGTAGCTCGGACGGAACTTACGAGATCTGCAAACGCTATACAGAGAAGATTTACAGAAGAGAGTTTAAAAATCATGCCGACCAATATCAGTTTGCTGCAAATCTAACAAATAGTGATTGGATTATGTTTGTGGATGCAGATGAAGAAGTTTCGCCAGAGTTGGTTGAAGAGATTAGAGAGGAACTGAAGAACGTGACAAATGATTTGGGAGGATTTTTCATTTACAGAAAAACCTACTATCTCGGCAGATGGATTCGTTACGGAGGCTGGTATCCTGATGGAGAGATAAGACTCTATCGAAGAGATAAGGGGAGATGGGAAGGAGGACTTCATGCAAAGGTTGTTGTAGATGGGAAAGTTAAAAAATTAAAGAATCAATATTTACATTATACCTATCAGGATATTTCAGATCAAATTAAAACCATTGATAGGTATTCAAAGATAGCCGCAGAAGATCTAGCAAAAAGTGGAAAGAGCTTTAGCCTTCTAAAGCTTCTCCTTCATCCCCCTGCTCGTTTTATAAAAGAATATCTTTTAAAATATGGATTCATGGATGGACTGCCTGGTTTAATAATTGCTATCTCTACAATGTATTATGTTTTCATAAAATATTCAAAACACTGGGAGTTGACAATCACAAGGAGTAATGATGAAAAAAGATCTTAGTGAACATTTTAATGGGAAGAAAGTTCTGGTGACAGGTGGGGCAGGGTTTATTGGATCAAATCTTACTATAAGGCTTTTGGAGCTTGGTGCAAAGGTTACAGTTGTTGATAATATGCTGCCAAGGCTTGGTGGTAATCTATTCAATTTAAAAGATGTAATAGATAGGATTCATATAAACTTCAGTCATGTAAGAGATGAGCAATCAATGGATTATCTGGTTAATGGGCAGGATTTTATATTTCATCTTGCAGGCCAGGTAAATCATGTTG
>JBBITW010000119.1:0-11244 GCA_037440525.1 Deltaproteobacteria bacterium | reverse complement strand
TAATGCCCCGAGAGTTTCCCCTCACACCTGAAGTGGTGCTACGAATGATAGAGGAGAAGAAGTCTATAATTTAGAAACCTTATAGTATATAGACTTAAAACAAATTTTCGAATTGAGTCCTTAGGAAAATTATAATTTATAAGGAGGGGTAGGAAATGCAGGCAATAGTAATAGGTGGTACTGGAGGGATGGGACAGGGAGTTGCCCGTGACCTCATCAAACAGGAAAGAATTAAGAAAGTAATTTTAGGTGACATCAATATAGACCCCAATAGGATCCAGGAAAAGTTGCGGGCAAGCGAAAAGATCTCTCTCAGCCGAATTGATGTATATGATCACATGGGCCTGATTAAAGCCTTCAAAGAGGTGGACGTAGTCATCAATTGCGCTGGTCCATTTTACAAGACTGCGGTCCCTGTGGCAAGGGCAGCGGTTGAAGCGAAGGTTAATTATATTGATATCTGTGATGACTATGAGGCAACGGAGATTCTTTTTACTTCTGAAATTGATCGATTGGCAAAAGAAGCAGGAATCACGGTTCTCACAGGAATGGGATCAGACCCAGGTACAAACAATGTGATTGTGAGGTGGTATGCTGACCAACTGGACCGTGTGCATGAGATCGATCTATTCTGGGTCGTCAGTATTGCTGAACTTTCTGGAGCGGCCTGGGATCACAGCCTTCATATGACCTTGGGGAAAATCCCCCAATATCTGGATGGGAAGTTAGAATATGTTGAAGGTGGGACTGGAGAAGAGGTTGCTCAGTTCCTCGAACCCCTTGGTACCTGTGTAGTTCGCTACGTCGGGCATCCTCAACCCTTAACCATTCCACGTTATATCAAGGACGTGAAAAAGGTTGTGGTCAAGGGGGCACTCATCCCGTCGTGGGTAGACCAGCTTATTAAAGAACAAAAGGAGACAGGTTTTCTCAGCAAGGAGCCGGTGGAGATAAAAGGGAGCAAAATAGTACCATATGATCTTACTTTAAAACTCTGGGAATCTATTCCCAATAATAGGGATAAGGGACCTTTTGCATCAGGTTTAAAAGTGATTGTAAGGGGTGAGAGAAAAGGAAACAATGTGACCTACACGGCAGACATCGTGGGGAGAATGGCCCCAGGTACAGGGCTTCCTGCCTCTATTGCAGCACTGATGTTTGATGAAGGCGAGGTGAGCGTTAAGGGAGTCGTTGCTCCGGAAGGCTGTATCGATCCTAAGAAATTCCTTTCCGCCTTAATACAAAGAGGGGCCAAAATCCATCAGACTGAAACGATCAAGTCTATGCTTACCATTTAGCCTGGACTAATAATTCCAAAGGAGAAACCTTATGAGAGAGATTAAAAAACTTAAAATTAGCAAAAGTCTTGAACTTTTTGAGGAGGCTAAAAAATTGGTCCCTGGAGGAGTTTTAGGCGCCAGAAAACCAAGTGATTTTATCGAAGGAGAATATCCAATCTTTCTTGAAAATGGGAAAGGTTGCAGATTAATCGATGTGGATGGGAATGAGTATATAGACTTCCTCTGCGGCTATGGACCGATCATCCTTGGCTATAGGGAAGAAGAAGTAGATGATGCTGTAATTAGACAGATAAAAGATAAAGGCTTTTGCTTTACGCTAACCCAGAGGTATCAGAATGAGCTCGCAAAAAAACTGAGTGAAATTGTCCCCTGTTCTGAAATGAGCATCTTTTTAAAAACCGGATCCGATGCAACAACAGCGAGTATCCGTATTGCGAGGGCATATACAAACCGAATCAAGGTGATGCGCTGTGGTTACCACGGCTGGCATGACTGGTGTGTTGAGATGAAAGGAGGTATTCCTGAGAAACTTTACGAAGATGTATATGAATTCCGTTATAACGACCTGGATCAACTCAAGGATTTGATGAAACGATATGGTGATCAAACCGCTGCCATCATTATGACTCCCTTTGGTCATCCCCTACATCAAAAGATGGAAGAACCCAAGCCTGGATTTCTCGAGGGTGTAAGAGAAATTGCTACCAAATATGGAGCTATATTGATCTTTGATGAAATCCGTACCTGTTTCAGGCTCAGAATGGGCGGAGCTCAGGAACTCTATGGAGTCACACCTGATCTGGCAGTCCTTGGAAAAGGGATGGCTAACGGATACGCTATAAGTGTCGTAACAGGGAGGAAAGAGGTAATGATGGCTGCAGCACAAAAGCTCTTCATCTCTTCGACCTTCTTCCCGAACAGTGATGGTTATATCGCTGCTTTGAAAACTATCGAAATCTTAGAGCGGGACAAAGTGCTGGAGAATATATGGACAAAAGGGGAACGTTTCTTGAAAAAGGTCAAGAACATCATCGACGAATACGAGGTTGGAGCAGAGCTAAGCGGAGTTGCACCAATGTTTTTTATAACCTTTAAGAGGGAGGAAGCGGACCGCCATCGAGCGAAGCGTAATGATTTCTATACTCAGATGATCCGAAGGGGTTTCTTTTTTGCCCCCCATCATCATGGATATATTTGTTACCGACATACAGAGGAAGACCTTGAGTTAACAGCCAAGGCAATCGATGAAGCATTGGCCTATATAAGTGAAAAATACAGAAAATAAACTTTTTCCCCAAAAAGAGATGAATGGATCATAAGGAGGATTTTCACTTTGTAGATGAGTGGATATCACTTCTTACTCAAGATGGGTTCGGAGTAATAGGCAGTGACCATTTCGTTACTATGGTCTGTATCTGTCTCAATCCCTATGGCAATGGTATCTATGGGATCTTTTCCAAAGGCCTTTATAAAATCCTTATGAATATTTCTCTTCTCATAGACCCATTGGCCTACCTTTTTCGCACCACTTTCAATGACAAAAACCTTACAATTCTTCTCTCCCGGGTGATCGAATATATGACCCTTAGGAAGATTTGTTGCCCAGATATACTCAATCTTTAAACCCGAAGGTTGACCAAGACCCAAAAATCTTACCCCCCTCTCTTTCCCGAATACGACGATCACACGTGCTGAGGCATCGAAACGATCCTTTCTCGTTTCGATGGCAGAGCAAATCACATTCGATACCTTCCATCTCCAGGAAAGAAAAGGTAGGTTCTTCTCCTTTTCTCCAACATCTTTAAAAAGAGAGGACCGACTACCCACACTTTCAGCCTTTATGATCCCTTTGGATATCTTTGAATATCGGGTTGGAGGGATACTAAAGTAGGAGACCATACGCCACCCCTTAACAGGAGAATCCTCTTCTTCAGGTTTCTCAGGAGGAGGAGCGAAAGGAAATTGAGCAATAATTGATATCAGGCCTAAAATGATAAGCAGGATTTTCATCCCTTTTATCCTGTAATTATATATAACCTAAATTTAGTGATTTTTAATAGTAATTGTCTGCCTTTGGCAGGAAATCAATTTAGGTTATGAAGAAGGAATTGGATAAATCCTATTAGATCCTCCTGGCACTTTGATCCAACTATCTTTAATGTCTTACCGATATCCTCAATCTCCTTTATCCTCTCTTTTTCAGGTTTTGATAAAATAACCTCCGAAGATAGACCCTTTTTACTAAGAAAATCCCTGATCCCTTTTTTAATATCTTCTATAAAGTCTTTTCCACCCTTTTGAAGGTCATAATGATATTCTATTCGAGAACCTTCACGGTATTTTGAACTCTGTATTAAATTACATTCATCCCCATCTTCAATCATCATTACCTTCTCTATCTCCATCGGTGAACGATCAATTATTAATAGGCCCGGGCAGTCTTCCTCTCCTCTTTTTACAACAAGCCTTCCTACATATTCTACACGTTCTATTACATAATATCTTATAAATTCCAGGGCATCTGAATCGACCCCCACCACCTCCTGCCAACCATCTTTCCACCTCATCAGGATATATTTGCGATCCGCCATCGAATCACCTTCCCTCTAAAGTTTTTCTATTATCTCTTTAACTTCAAAAAATGTCTTTACATAGTAATCACTATATTCACATGGTCCCTCGTCAACATGGCCTGTAAATTGAATTGTAATGAATCCTCTCTTCTTTGGAGGGATGATATCGGTTCGTTGTTTATCACCAATCATAACGCACTCCTCAGGGCTTATTCCCTCTTTTCGAAGATCAAGTATTAACTGATCATATAATGTCCCTGATTCCTTTGAGGTCCCCTTATACTCATAAAACCTTTCATCTGTCTCAAGGTCAACCTTACCCTGGGGTGTTATAAAATATTTAAATCTTTTTAAAATCCCTTTATTAATCAAGAAGGCTGTGATTATATCGTCTCCTACAGGGCCAAGTGTCTTTTTCAGTTCAGAAATTATACTGGGCTTTATCCCTTCTCCATTTAACCACTCCAGGAATTCTTTAACCCCTGGTGCCATGGATAAAAGTTCCTGTTCCTTCTGTTTGAAAATCTCATAGGGCCCTGGATCATTATCAAATACAAAGGATTCTATCTCATCTCTATGCTTTTCCTTCAACATCGTATAGGTCCCATACTTCTCTTTCAATCTTCTCATCCTCTCAATCCATATTGGGATCATCTCATGTTTACCGAGGAGTTTTCCAATGTCCCCAAATATGTGGGGATTTCGAAGAGGAGAAGGACTCATTAGGCATTGACCAAAATCGATCCCAACCCATTTCACCCTTTTTAATGCCATCTTTAAATCTCCACCTTTCAGAAAAATCTATATTTTAAGTAAAGCTCTGTTTAAAAAAAGATCAGGGAATTTCCTTTTTACCTCTTCTATTAACCTCTCAGAGGCATTAATAGGCTTAGGGAATCTATCTCTCCAGTGCCATGGCCTGCATGCGTCAATAAGCACCTTAGCTGTTGTGATATTCCCGCTCGCCCTCTTCTCAGGGCTCAGGGATGGATCAAGTCCACTATTGAGGTATCCACGGACAATATCAACCGACTCCTCTATATCTGCTCTCAGGCATATTGCTGTCCATACCTGTTCAAAATTAGAGGGATCTATATCATCGTCCACCACAATGATCCATTTACCCACACAGGCACCTCCTGTAAGAAGTCCTGCGGCAACTGTTGCAACCTGTTTTGCATGCCCGAGATATTTCTGTTCAATCGAGATAACGCATATTGGCCTGTTTCCAGGGCCGTGGATATAAACTCCCTTGATGCCCTGTAGGCCTGATGCCAAAAGATTGTTCCAGAGAGTTGGTGCTGTATGGACCGGAATTGGGAAGAATGTATATGCAGGAGGTGGAACAGGTGGTTGACCATGGAGTATGGGGTCGTTTCTGTGATAGATAGCCTTGATCTTTGCGAGCGGACATGCCCTGGCACCAGTGGCATAGTAACCTGTCCACTCCCCGAATGGTCCCTCAACGGTTTCCTCTCCTGGAGACATCAGGCATTCAACAGCTATCTCAGCCGTGGCTGGAATTGGCAGTCCTGTCACAGGACCTTTTATCACATCAATCGGTCTGCCTTTAAAAAAGCCTGCTGCCTCAAATTCACCCATCCCCCACGGAAGAGAGATCATTGCAAACCCCAGGAGGAGTGGATCCTGACCAAATGTAACAACAACCGGGCAATCCTTTCCCATCTTCCAATATTTATCCCTCATTATTGTAAAGTGCTTACCAGGTGAGGAGTATATATTTATAGCCTTCTCACTCTGCACCATCTGTCTGTATGTTCCAACATTATAAAAATCCTCTTCAGGATCCTTACTGATTACACAATTGGCAGTCCCTATATATCTTCCTCCATCCATTTCATGCCATTTCGGGACAGGGAATTTTAAGATATTTATATCATCTCCACTGATCACATTCTCCATCACTGGTCCATCCGGAACATATCTCGGAGAAATGGGCTTAAATTTGGTAAACTTCTCTGCCCAATCCTTTATGATCTCTATCCTCGAGGCAATTTCATCCATCCCAAAGGCAATACGTTGTCCGATTTCTGTCTGAAAAACATTTGTGAGTACTCTATAACCCTTAGGGTAATCAGGAATGTTTTCAAAAAGCAGTGCAGGACCATTTCTTAGGGCAAAGACCTCGTTGATTGTTCCGATCTCAAGATTCCAGTGTGCTCCATCAACCCTCCTGAGATTTTTTGCCCTATCAAGGGCCTCAATGAGTGACCTTAAATCATCAAAAAAGACACCTTTCATAAGGGTTATCCCCCCTCTTTTGGCTTTTTTTATCACATTATATAAATTATCTTTTTTAAAATTCTCTTGTCAATGGAATTTTTTTTTGATTAAATGATAATATATTTTCAAAAATATATGGATCGGAAAAGATATCTATTTAGGGTTGAAGCCATTTTCTTTGATTTTGAAGGGACATTGGTCGATTCCCAGTGGAATTCCCCCAAGGCCACAAAAGAGGCCATTGAGAGGTTAATCGCCTTGGGATTCCAAAAAGACCAGCTACCGGATAAGTATTCTATATTGATGAATGAAGCAATAAGGACTGCCCAAGAGATTGGTCTTTCTTCGGATGAAGTAAAAGAAGTAATAAGCACCATATATGATAAATATGATGAGGATGCACTTACCAGATGGAGACTGAGGGCTGAAGCAAGGGATTTTTTATCAGAGATCAAAGCATATGGATTGAAGATAGCTCTGGTTACAAATCTTGGGAGAACTGCTCTAAAGAAGGCAATAAAAAAACTTTATATATATGAATTTTTTGACCTATTGGTATCTCGAGATGATGTTCAATATCTGAAGCCAGAAGGAGATGGATTGGAGTTTGCTCTAAAGAGACTCCGTTTGAGAAATGATAATGCCATTTTTGTTGGAAATAGTATTGAAGATATCCATGCAGCGCGAAAAGCCGGATTAAAAGTGGTTATCATTCTTGATGAAGAATATAAAGAAGGAGATATCCTCTCTCATGATCCTGACTTTGTGATTAAGAATTTTTATGAGCTAATTCCATACTTGAGAAAGGAGACCTTGTGAGACATTACTATCTTTTTCTTATTCTTTTCTTCTTTTTCTCTTCAGATATTATAAGTGGCCAGGAGGCTGGTGAAATTCCTTATCATTATCAATCCTTAAAACAACGGCTCCTGGAGGATGGCTTCGAGGATAAATTTATCTCTAATATATTATCCGACCCGAGGGCAGAGCTCAATCCCTTCCTTATGACAATCTCTTTAAAAACAAAGGAGAGGGAAGAGCTATACCTCCAATTTTTGACAGAGGACTCACTCCTCCTTTGCAAAAAATTTCTTCTTGATAATCTGAAAATATTAAGAAAGATGGAGAAAATTTTCCATGTGGAGAAAGAGGTTGTAGTCGCCATCCTTTTTGTGGAATCAAGATTTGGAGAAAACATAGGTAAATATCGTGCGATTCAAACCCTCGCAAGCCTCTCCCTCTTAAATACCCGAGAAAATATTCAGCAAAATTATCTAACCCTTAGGGAGATTGATCCAGAGGTTTCTTATGAATGGATTGAGGCCATTTCGAGGAGGAAGGCACAATGGGCATACAATGAGCTTAAATGCCTCCTCAGGATTGTTCAGAATGAGAATATCGATCCATTGGAAATCTATGGTTCCTATGCAGGGGCACTGGGAATGGCCCAATTCATCCCTTCGAGTTATCTCAAATTTGCCCTGAATAATAAGGATTTTAAGAGCTGGCTTCTAAGCAAAGAGGATTCAATTTTTAGTATTGGGAATTATCTAAGATCTCATGGCTGGAGGAAGAATCTAACCCAGAATGAGAAGAGGAAGCTTTTGTGGTATTACAATCACAGTGAACCCTATATTGAAACTATCATCCAGTTATCTCAAAGGATGAGAAAATGAATAGAATATCCACAGGAGGAATTTATATGAAATGCCCTCATTGTGGTTTAGAGTTCCAATCTGTATTTAAGAGAAATTATACAATACCTCTATTTGCCCTATTGATCCTTTTTCTCATTACCAACCTGTAGTCGCAGGCTTTAGCCTGCGTCAAAAAAACACTCATTGAATGAGGGGCAAACCGCCCTTGGCGAGCCTCGCCTATGGCGCAAGGCCAAAACTCTCCCACCCTTAAGGGTGCGGCTACATTCCCTGTCTGAATCAGCGGTTACCTTATCATGCCCCTTAAACTAAGAAAATATGAACAAAAGGAATAAAGGACAGCTATATCAGTCACTTGGTTACCCTTAACAAAAAAATTTAAATCGTCCGCTTGATAAGATTTTCGAGGATATTCCTGCCAGATATTTTAAATTAGCCCATTTAAGTGACGGGTTATGGTATTACAAAGCCGTTTTCTTGCACAAAGGATGAAAATCTGTTTAAATTTAATCCTATGTCACTGCTTGGTATTGATCGCCGCTGGTGGGTTTCGCTTAACATTTCCATAGGTATTTATATGTCCACCCTGGATGCAAGTATTGTGAACATCTCCCTTCCAACAATCATTCAGTCCTTAAATACGACAATTAAGGCTGTTGCCTGGGTGGTAATCGCCTATCTTATAATCATAACAGGATGCCTCCTGTTGATGGGAAGATTGGCAGACCTCTTTGGTCAGAAGAAGATTTACCTTTTCGGTTTTTTAACTTTTACTATCGGCTCTTTTCTTTGTGGCATTTCACCTACAATCAATTTTTTGATACTCTCGAGAGTCATTCAGGGGCTGGGGGCTTCTGCTACGATGGGTATTGGACCTGCCATTATTACTGGTGCATTCCCTGAGAAGGAAAGGGGCCAGGCACTTGGTATTATGGGTTCTGTCGTCTCGGCAGGTTTTCTATCAGGACCTCTCATTGGTGGATTTATGATAGAGCACCTCGGGTGGCGATCAGTCTTTTTTGTTAATCTCCCTGTCGGGGCTTTAGGAATCTACCTCTCCATAAAGGTATTAGAGAACGTAAGATCTGAAGATAAGGTTCAAATTGATTTTCTCGGATTTTCTCTGGTCTTTTCGTTTATAACATCGTTTCTACTTTTTATTAATAGGGTGGGTAAGGGATTATATCCACTTCACTTGATATGGCTTGGAATCAGTCTGCTCAGTCTCACCCTTTTTTTAATCGTTGAGATTAAAACTACATCTCCTCTAGTAGACCTCCGTCTTTTTAAAAGACGCCTCTTCACTTCTTCACTCGTAACAAGTTTTCTCTCCTTTTGGATAGGTGGTGCCCATACATTTCTCATCCCCTTTTTTCTTCAGGATATATTGAGATTTTCACCTTCAAAGGTTGGGATGATGGTTTTCCCTGTTTCCCTTACATTAATGGTAATGGCTCCTCTTGGAGGGAGATTTTCTGATCGTATAGGTATAAGAATACCTACAACCACAGGTCTCATCATAATTTCTTTAACCATCTTTTCTTTCACCTTGCTGGGTAAAGGTGCAGGGGATCACGATATCCTCTGGAGACAGATTTTACTGGGTGTAGGGATAGGCCTATTCAATCCTGCCAATAATAGTGCAATTATTGGATCTCTGCCAAAGGAGATGTCAGGACTTGCCTCAAGCTTTTTGGCCCTTGCAAGAAACCTCGGCATGGTTGTGGGGGTTGCCTTTTCGGAGATGATTTTAATGATGAGATCGACTCATAATTTAGTAGAACAGATAACACTCGAAGGTTTCCATGATGTCTGGAGGGTTGTTGTGATCTTTGGTCTGGCTGCTATTTTAATATCCTTGATGAGAAATAAGTAAATCTCAGAGGATTCAGATATCCCCAAGTTTTATCCTTTTGCCCCTTAGAGGTCCATTAATAATCATCACGGATAAGAAGCTGATTATTTTAACTGAAAATGGCTTTGACTTTTTTTAGATTTTTTGTGAAAATAATATATGTTTTATGTCTTGGAGGAATTAAGTGAAACGTTCTGATGGAAGACTGCCCCATATGATCAGACCCGTAAAAATTACGAGAAACTATATGAAACACGCTGAAGGGTCTGTACTTATAGAGATGGGGGATACAAAGGTTATCTGTTCTGCGAGTGTTGAGGACAGGGTTCCACCATTTTTAAGGAATACAGGAAAAGGCTGGATTACTGCAGAATATTCTATGCTTCCTCGATCAACAAATACACGTATCCCGAGAGACAGAGGGGGAGGCAATGGTCGATCATATGAGATACAGAGATTGATAGGACGTTCCCTCAGGTCAATCACCGATCTCAATGGTTTTGGAGAGAGAACGATCTGGATTGATTGTGATGTGATTCAAGCAGATGGGGGAACGAGGACAGCAGCCATAACAGGAGCATATGTGGCTCTGGTGGATGCATTTAAAAAGATGGTCAATGATGGGTTGATAGATAAGGTGCCCATAAAAAATTCTGTAGCCGCAATAAGTGTTGGTAAGGTCGATGGGAAAATCCTACTCGATCTTAATTATGAAGAGGATTCGAGGGCTGAGGTTGATATGAACGTGGTTATGACAGGGGATGGCAAATTTGTTGAAATCCAGGGAACTGCGGAGATGGCTGTTTTTACAAAAGACGAGATGTATAAGCTCACAAATATTGCCCAGAGGGGTATAAAAAAACTAACAAGGATTCAAAAAGAGTCTTTGAAAGAGGGGAAATAGATAAAAATTATACTGGCAACAAAAAACAGGGGAAAACATCGTGAGATTAAAAGAGCATTGAAGGGATTGGGGATTCAAATTATTTCCCTTAATAGTTTTCCAGATGCTCCAAAGATAGAAGAAGATGGGGAAAGCTTTATAGAGAATGCATTGAAAAAGGCCCGTTTCTATTCAAAATATTTTGGAGAGACAGTTATTGCCGACGATTCAGGATTAGAAGTGGATATACTTAAAGGAAGACCTGGAGTTCACTCTGCAAGATATTCTGGAGATGCTTCTTCTGAAAGAGAGAATAACAGGAAGCTTCTGAGAGAGATGGAGGAGGTTCCTCTCTCAAAAAGAGGAGCAAGATTTAAATGTGTCTTGGCAATTGTTTCCCCAGATGGAAGAGAAGAGATTGTTGAGGGCTCATGCAGAGGTAAGATCGGATTAAGGGAAGTTGGAAGTAGAGGTTTCGGTTATGACCCTCTGTTTATAATTCCCAAATATGGGAAAACTATGGCCCAACTCACCCTCGAAGAGAAGAATATGGTAAGCCATAGAGGAAAGGCCTTAAAGAAACTTAGAAGAATATTACCCCGCTTTCTATCTCCAAAATCAAATGTCGGGGCGTAGCGCAGACTGGTTAGCGCGCCTGCCTTGGGAGCAGGAGGTCGGCCGTTCAAATCGGCTCGCCCCGACCATAAATTTAGTAATCAGTGAAAAGTGA
>JBBITW010000118.1:0-11418 GCA_037440525.1 Deltaproteobacteria bacterium | reverse complement strand
CCAGGGACAACCTAAAAATACCAATGCCCCAATCATAGCAAACGCACCAAGAACAAACCGAACGATTGGTGCAGAACCAGCCCTTGCTCTAAACTCCTTAAATGCATAGGCAGCAATCAGCGAGCCAAGGACAAATCCAATGATCTCAGGTCGCATATATTGAACAACGGCTGCCCGATGAAGTCCGAGGGCTCCGGCAATATCCCTCTCAAAACAGGCGACACAGATACCCATGTTTGCAGGGTTACCCAACTTCTGCAAAAGGGGAGCCAGGATTCCAGTAATTGCTCGAACTGAAATGATTCCCCAGCGTGTTGAGAAAAAATTTTTAATAGTGGTCATGAATTCCCTCCCTCAAAAAGTTTATTTCTTGGCTCGGTGGCTAATAGACAGGACATGAAGGAGGGTAAGGGGAAGGAGTGTTCAAATGAAAGATGAGTAGAGATACAACAAGTAACCCCCTTTTCTCTCCTTCATCCTATCTAATCGGAGACCTGACCCAGGTCTCTTAGGCCAAATTAAGGCCTTTCATTTAAGAGAAAAGGGTGCATATAGTCTTTCCATATCTAAATTTCTTTCTTTAGGTTTCAGTTAGAAACTAAGTATCTTAAAAAGGATTGTATGTCAAATTGAAAATTTCAATATCAAAAGTTTGGTATATTTAGATTTTCTATACCCTAAAATCGATTAAAATCACCAAAAGCTGTCATTGCGAACCTTACCTTCCCAATTTTTTAAGGATTTTTTTAGATCTTCTTTTCACCTTTGACCGTCTATCACTTTTATCCCCTTATTAAGTCATAGGAGTTTCAATTGAAATTGAGGTCTCTGAAAAACTTATAATGAAACCAAATATGGCAAGGGACAAGCCCTTGCCCTACGCCTTAGACTTGTTAATTTCACGTAGTGCAAGCCCTTGTGTCTTGCCGAACCCTTAATCTTGACAAAGGATTTGGAATTAAAGCCACGAAGGTTTGAGGTCTGAAGATCTTTACTTTGTGGCTTTTTTATTTTGGCGAACTAAAAACCACGAAGGCTAAAAGTCTTGCTGAAGCAAGACCCTTCGTGGTTTTTTTAATTAATTTAAATTCTTAAGAATTATCTTTATTGGTTCACTTATAAATCCCTCCGTCGTGAAGGTGGTCTAAATTTTCCTGAAGGGAAAGAAAATAGAATTTAAGAACTGCTCACTTTTAATCTCTCCACCACTTGAAATTTTATCCTTAATGGTCTTGCCATACCAGGGTATTGCAAATCACTTATTATATTGCAAGAACTGCCCCCCATTTCCCCCTATTTTCTGTGAGAGTTCATTATTTTGGGCCAGCCAAAAGGGCAATGACTGTCCATCCAAACATAATAATCAGGAAGATGATAAATTGCTTGATCAATTTTGAATACATAAGTTTCGCCCCCTAAAATGAGATATCTTATTGATTTTTTATTTAAAATGATATATTGAAAATATATTCATTTTGATAAAATATTATGTAAAATTTTGATTATTATTTCAAGAATTAAGAATCCATAAAATTTAATTCTTTTTGAACGATTATGGCAGGGGGCAAAAATGGGATTGGGAATGGCTTTAGTTGCATTGGGTATCCTGATTTTTCTGGATCGTATGGGGGCAGGTTATGGGTTAAGAGAGGGATGGCCATGGATTGTCATAGCCCTGGGGTTAGGTGGTCTTTTTAGAAACAGAAAAAGCCTTTCTGCCTGGATCACAATGATTATAGGGATCTTTATCCTCGGGACAAAATACTATTCTGTCCATATTTCGATCCCTTCCATTGTAAAGACATTTTTCCTTCCCATCCTTCTTATTGTCATAGGTCTATTGTGGATATTTAGATATAGAAAGGATTAAGGATATTCAGAAGGTATAAGCCCAGCCACCACGGTGATTGAAGTTTCTTATAATCATGGCCATATCCCTTGGTTTCTTAAACCGATTGCCTTAATTCAATTTTGCAATATCATTCAATCTTTTGAGGATAGAGTGGGCACCTTGAATAATCTCCTCTATTACCTCTCTAACACTTTTTATTTCATTTATCAGCCCAACAGATTGACCACATGGTATAATAGCGCCTTCAAGATCACCCTCCTGAAGTGCCCTCTTACCTATCTGTCCGCTAATAACAGTCATCAGTTCTTCAAGGGTTGCCCCCCTCTGTTCCATGGCAAGTGTCTTTTCTGCGGCGCTGTTTTTTACAACCCTTGCAGTATTGATAATTGACCTCTGGACAAGCATGGTATCTGTTTCTCTTATCTTTAAAAACCATTCTTTAATCCGAGGATGAGCAGGGCATTCATGTGTTGCTACAAAGCGTGTTCCCATCACCACACCATCTGCTCCAAGACTCAGGGCTGCAAGAAAACCCCGGGCATCTCCGATTCCTCCACCTGCGATAATCGGGATGCGGATAGAATTTGAAGCAATCGGGATTAAAACCAGGGAAGTTACATCATCCATACCCGGATGTCCACCACATTCAAATCCAACAATGGTTACTGCATCAACCCCGATTGATTCGGCCTTTTTTGCAAAACGAACAGATGGAACTTTATGAATAATCTTGATCCCTTCCTTTTTTAGTCTTTCAATAAAAGGTTCAGGATTTCTACCCGATGTCTCTATAACAGGGACTTTTTCTTCCAATACTACCTCTAAGATCTCTTCTGTCCTTTCGCCCCTCTGTAACTCTGGAAGCATGGAGAGATTCACACCAAATGGTTTTTTGGTCATCTCTCTCATCTTTCTTATTTCCCGTTTCAGGCTCTCCTTATCTGGAAAGGTAAGACCTGAGAGGATTCCCAGTCCTCCGGCCTCTGAAACAGCTGAGGCAAGCTCGGCTGTGGCAAGCCACTGAAGCCCTCCCTGAATTATCGGATGCTTAATACCTAAAATTTTTGTCAATCGTGTTTCAAACATTGGATTCTCCTTTTAATTGGTTTAGGAAATAATTTATTATGTTTTGCTGATTATTACAAATTTAAGCCTACATTTCAATGGTTTTATAAGTAATTATTTACTCAGGAGTTAGAGATCTGGTGATTTGAATTTCAGAAAGATTGTGGATATAAAATAATTATGGAGAATTATCTGAGAGAGAGATCGATACTATTCAATTTATGGTCAGAGTTTTCCTGCCCTGATTCCTGCGAACGAATGGGTTGTAAAGAGCCAGACCTTCACATCTCAATAAGCCTGATCGACCTTCTGGCCTTATCATGGGCTTCAGGAAGGAAGGTTTCAGAGCACTTTGAAAGAGATACAAAGATTGGTTTCGATCCCATAAAAGATCAGGAACCATGGATAGGTCGTATCTCCCTTGAGTTGAAAATGCCCTGCAATTTCCTCAACCAAAAGATATGTTCTATATATCCTGGAAGACCCATAGCATGTGCCCTCTTTCCCGAATACTCTATTCTTACAGGGAAACAAGAATTCTACCTCAGAAAAGAAATTTTTCGTAATTATCCATGCCTTAAGAATCCATGCCATTTGTCACCCCAAAGAAGAGAAGTCCTTGAAAGACTATTCAGTATGTCTATGAAAGAATTTAAAGTCTCCGATTTCTATCTCTTTGGAATATCACCATTCGTTATAGATATAAAAAATATAGTAGGGGATAGCCTCGAGGGGGTTAAAATTTCAGAGGATGGAAAGGCTCACATTCAACATGAACGTATTGAGATGCTTCTTTTAAAGAAATTTTCCGAAGGAGGCTATCGGGCTAAATGGAAAGATAAGATTAAAAATCTGGATCAAAATGAAAATTGGGAAATTTTAATGAGGATTAAGGATGTAATAGAGCAGGGGACATCCTTGCGACTAAATATTGCTTACCAGTTTGATGGGAATAAATTATTACCTATTCATCTCCCATAGAGTGTGATGAAGAGATTTAAGGGGCATGATAAGGTTACCGCTATAAGATTTTCTCAGACATCCCTGCCAGATCACTAAATTCCACGCTTCAGTGATGCATTACCTTAAGATTAAAATTTTATTTGCAATTATGCTGAGATTAATGGTATTTTTATAACTTGAGGCTGAGAGAAATGAATACAAATAAGATCATTGAGAATATAATCAAAAAGATAAGGGGTGAAGAGGGGGAAATAATCCCTTTCCTTCGAAAGATACCGATGTTTGAATCCCTTTCTTTCAGGGACTTAAAAAAGATTGAACTTATAGTTCATGAAAGGATATTTCTTCCTGATGAGATTATTTTTCATGAGAGACAGCCAGGTGTGGGAATGTATATTATTAAGAGAGGTCGTGTAAAGCTTACAAAGCTGGTTAATGGGGAGAAGGTCCGGATAGGAGAGCTTGGGGAGGGTGATTTTTTTGGTGAGATGGCATTGCTTGATGAATATCCACGTTCTGCAGAGGTAGTGGCAACTGAAAAGACAGAGGTCCTCGGGATATTCAGACCTGATCTATTTGATTTGATAGATGAGAATCCCAAACTTGGAACGAAGATTCTACTGAAACTCTCTCAGATACTTGCGCAAAGGCTGAGGGAGACCACAGAGATGAAACTCAAAGAGATAGGCTGATATGGAGAGGGATGAATTTCAGAAGATTTGGAAAACCTTTGAGATTATTGGCATCATCTCTTTTCTATCAATATTTTTGTTCATCTTGTATCTTGTCAGAGAACTTTTAACACCCTTCATTGTTGCCTTTGTTATTACATTTTTTCTCAATCCATTAGTTAACTATATGGAGGGAGGAGGGATCAACCGGACATTGTCTGTAATCATTTTGATTATCCTCAGTGCAGTTATATTATTTATTCTATGGAAGATTACATGGCCAGCCCTTCAGTCGGAGGTTAACAATTTTATTGAGAATGTACCTCTATACATTCAAAAAGCTCAGGTGGGCATGAAAAAACTGATAGATTTCTTTGAGAAGCACATAGGGTTTATACCTGAGGGAACGTTAGATGGCGTCCTGAAGCAGAAGGTGAGCAGTTTAACATCCGGGATGGGAGAAATAGGATCTCTTATAAAAATCATTAAGAATTTCTTGACCTCCTTCATTATAATACCCTTCATAGTCTTTTTCTTCTTAAAAGATGGAAGAAGGATCAAAAAGATGCTGATTTCATATGTCCCTAATAAATATTTTGAGACATCCTTAATCATATTACACAAGATTGATCAACAGATAAGCAATTATATCAGGGGGCAATTGATCGACTCTTTCACAATAGGTTTGATAGCCATTGTGGCACTTTATTCTGCTGATATCAATTATGCATTTTTGATAGGTGGAGTTCTTGGCATTGTAAATATAGTTTTCTACATAGGTCCATTCATTGGATTTGTCTTCGGAAGCCTCCTTGTTCTTTTTGATACAGGCTCAACAGCACAACTTATAAAGTTTATAGGGGTGTTCGTATTTGTAAGATTGGTTGATGATATCATTGTTGCTCCCTTGGCCTTGAGCAGAAGCGTTCATGTCCACCCCCTTATGGTGATTATATTAATCATACTTGGGGGTTATGTTCATGGAATTTTAGGTATGCTTCTGGCAATACCCCTTTACTGCTCCATCAAGGTGACATTCCAGATCTTATACAGGGGTCTGGTAGAGTATGGAAACTGGTAATAAAAAAGAGAATGGAGAAGGGAACCGTCCTTTTCCCCATCTTAATCAGCTTTAATCTTTTCTAAATCAAGATTTTCAATGACAGTGATTCCTTTGGCCTTCATCTCATCGATTGCCTTCTCCGAGGTTTCCGGGGAAACACCTCTCGAAAGATTTTTAATCATAATGACCTTATATCCCAAAGCCACTGCGTCGAGGGCTGTTGCCCTCACACAATAATCTGTAGCAATGCCAAAAATTATAAGCCTTTTTATTTTGTTATTTTTCAGAATCTTATCCATCTCTGTCTTTTTCCCACCATCGTCCTGGAAGCCAGAGTAGCTGTCGTATTGGGGATCCATCCCTTTCCTAACAACGGCCTTGAATAATTTCTTATCAATCAGGATTTCTGCACCTTTAGTATTCTGAACACAATGTGGAGGCCAGAGAACCTGATCCTTTCCATGTAGTTTAATTACATCAAAGGCCTTCTTCCCAGGATGATTTGTGAAAAAGGATGCGTGATTTTTAGGATGCCAGTCCTGTGTAGCATAGATTGGATATCCCTCAGCCTTTAATTTCTTAGTACTTTCTTCAACTGCTTTGATATAAGCTTCGTCTGTTCCTTCAACGGCTAATGAGCCATTTTTGAACTTTGTAAAATCACCCTGGACATCAACAACAATCACTCCAATTCCACTTACCCCTTTTGCCATTGCAATACCTCCAGTGATAATTGAAAAGAATATTAAAGCTATAAATGTGCTGATAGTTAAGTTTTTCATATTGCACCCCCTATTTGGAATGGAAAAGCTTAAAATTAAAAATTATGGTTATTCTCCATATAAACTTTAAGTCTGTTTTTTCATCTCTTTTGCCACCTCCTTCGAAGCTTTGATTATCCTTTCGATGTCATCATCCGTGTGAGTTAGGGATATACTCCCACCTCCATGCATCACATGAACCCCTTTTGTAAGCATCCTCAATCTGAATTCTATCTCTCGCTTTTCAATATCTGTCCATTGATGTATGGAATGTGGAGAATCAAGTCTTTTACCCCTCTCAAAAGGGAAGTGGGTTTGAAAAAGAGACCCTGTTCCTGTTACTTCAGCTTCGACCCCCTCTGAATCAAAGGCATTCTGAATACCTTCCCGAATCTTTTTCCCTTTCTCTTCCAGGACAGGATAGACATCATCTCTGTGGCTTTTAAGATAATTTAGCATTGCTATTCCTGCTGAAACCGTGAAAGGATGGGAAGAGAATGTTCCCCCACCAATCAGTATTCTTTCCCACTTTTTCCCCCCGATCTCAGGGGATGTCTTCTCGAGGATCGCTCTCTTTCCGACCACTGCCCCAACAGGAAATCCACCTCCCGTGATCTTACCGAGTGTGGTCAGGTCAGGAATGATACCAAATCTTTCCTGAGCACCTCCCAGTGATACACGAAAGCCCGAGATGACTTCATCGAATATTAGCATTGCTCCCGAGGCCTCTGTTTCAGAGCGAAGGGCCTTTAAGTATTCTATGGATGCAGAAATGAATCCTCCCTCACCTATAACAGGTTCGATTATGATACCTGCAAGATCATCTCTATATTTATGGATAACATTTAGAGATTCTTTAATGTCGTTAAAGAGTATGATATCTGTGGATTTCTTGATTTCAGGTAGAAGACCAAGGCTCTCTTCCATCTCGTAGGGTACTTTGATTCCAAAGGATAGATAAGGGTTAGCACCGTGCCAGCCACCTGCAACCTTTAATATCATTCTTTTCCCCGTATAGGCACGTGCAAGACGAACAGCATACATTGTAGCCTCTGTCCCCGAGCAGCAGAATCTAACCATCTCAGCAGATGGTATCAATTCCTGTATAAGCTCTGCTAAGGCAACCTGTTTCTCAAAGACGATCCCCCAGTGAATTCCTTCCCTCAATTGTTCCTCAATAGCCTTTATAATTACCTCTGAATGGTGTCCGAGTATATGTGTATAATGGCCCATCCAGAGGTCTATATATTCATTTCCATCTACATCCCATATCTTTGACCCCTTAGCCCCTTTTACAAAGAATGGGTATGGTGGGAAGAAATGAATATTGTGTGATATACCTCCTGGCATAACCTTCTTAGCCCTCTCAAAGAGGTTTTTTGATAAGGGGGTTTTCTTT
Organism: Deltaproteobacteria bacterium; assembly: GCA_037440525.1. Taxonomy (GTDB): domain Bacteria; phylum Desulfobacterota; class BSN033; order BSN033; family UBA1163; genus JBBITW01. The sequence continues at coordinate 3,644 of JBBITW010000118.1, read as the reverse complement.
TGATAAGTCTCCAAAAAATCTTTCATCAACATGACTCCGAATAATTTTTTATCATTCTAATGTGCCTTTTTAACCAATCTGCTCTTTTGCCACTGGAAGAAGATTCCAATTCCTAATATAAGAATACCAATGAGATCTGTCAACATCCCTGGATCAATCAACATCAACCCGCCTATAATAAATCCTTTCCCACCATGACATTGGAGCAAGGCAGTAACCAATCATGGCTACCCCTAAACCAAACATCCCACAGATTGCAGTAATAAGATTCAGGGAAAGATTGAAGAATGTAGTGCCTATAAGTAACATTGCTGGATTATAGACAAATATATAAGGCACTATGAATGCTCCAATTGCAAGTTTTGTAGCTATAAAACCAGTTTTCATTGGGTCAGACTTGGCGATACCCGCACCTGCGTAGGCAGCAAGGGCTACAGGAGGGGTGAGGTCGGCTATTATTCCAAAGTAGAAAACGAACATATGGGCTGCAAGGGGTGGAACCTTTAGAAGTATAAGGGCAGGTGCTGCTATAGTGGAAGTGATTATGTAGTTAGCAGTTGTTGGTGCACCCATACCGAGGATAAGGGATGTAATCATTGTGAAGAAAAGGGTTAAAAGAAGGTTCCCATGAGCAAGCTCTACAAGTCCATTGGCCATCTTGAGTCCAAGCCCTGTAAGGGTTACAACACCAATGACGATTCCAGCCGTAGCACAGGCGATGGCCACACCGAGTGCTCCTCTTGCACCAGCGGCAAAGGCATTGAGGATATCGACGATACCCATACGGGTTGACTTCCGCAGTTGAGCTGCAATAACCGAAACGACAAGGCCCATAAGTGCTGCATAAAGAGGGGTAAAACCTCCCACGAGGAATACAATAATTGCAATGAGGGGAAAGAAGAGGTGTCCTCTTTCTTTCATTACAAAAGAGATTCTTGGTAGCTCTTCAGGGTTTAGTCCACGAAGTTTAGAACGTTTTGCCTCGAAATGGACTTCGATGAATATACCAAAGAAATACAAACAGGCTGGAATGGCCGCTGCGTAGGCAATCTCTATATAGGGGATATTTAAGAATTCAGCCATGATAAAGGCTGCAGCACCCATAATAGGTGGCATTATCTGTCCACCTGTGGATGCAGAGGCCTCAACCGCAGCAGCAAATTCAGCTCTATAACCGAGGCGCTTCATCATCGGGATTGTAAAACTCCCAGATTCTACAGTATTTGCTACCGAACTGCCTGAGATCATTCCCTCAAGTGCACTCGTTACCACTGCAACTTTTGCAGGGCCTCCAGAGGCCCATCCAGCAACAGCATTCGATAGATCAATAAAAAGTTGGCCAAGCCCTGTCTTTTCTCGAAACGCACCAAATAGAACAAAGAGATATATGAAGGTTGAGGATACCCATAGAGGGATGCCCATAATACCCTCTGTAGTCAAATACATATGGGATGCAATTCGCCGAAGTGAATAACCACGGTGAGATAGGAATCCGGGGAAGTAAGGTCCAAAATAAGCATAGACAAGAAACAGGGATGCAATTATAACTATTGGGAGGCCAACTACACGCCTTGCAGCCTCAAGTGTAAATAGAATTCCGAGGCCGGCAAAGATATAATCAATCGTTAAATAGTCTCCACCTGCTTCCATGATTCGGGTATAATTCAGTGTAATATAAAGCCCTACAAGGGAGGCAAAGGAGGCAATAAGGAAGTTATGCCATTTAAGACGGTTGGATGATTTTGAGAGCCTGAAAGGAAAGAGTAAATATACCAAGGTAAAGGCAAATGAGAGGTGAATGGAGCGCTGAAGTTGAGCAGGGAGAAGCCCAAATGCAGCCGTATAAACCTGAAAACATGAAAACCCGACACATATTATATATACAATCCAGTGCTGATATCCGGTGAGCTTCCGTGCAGTGGACTCCTTATCAACCTTTTTTAATATCTCTCCTATCTCTTCTTTTGAGACCTCTGGCCTGACCTCATAACTTGGATGATTTCCTTCGGGGATTTTATTATTTTCCATCACTCCATATACCTGCCTTTCCAAAGCTCGAAAAAGGAAATCTTTCGCACCCTGAGGGAGATAAGTGTTCCTGGCTCTATAAGATCGGAGAGATTAATATTTTTACCCCTGAGGCAGAGGGAGTGATTTGCTATCCACCCCAAAAAGAATGTCAGTTCTTTGAGGGGAAGGTTAACCATACATTCAAAAAGTCCATCCTTACCTATTTTTAACTTACTTCCGTCACTTGATGTCTCAGGCATCCCAGCGCCAAAAGAATCAAAGCGAGATTTTATAACTTTAAGATGGTCCCCCTCAATCCTGATTGTATCATGGACAGGTCTTTTGTTAACAGAATGAGTAAAGGAGAGGATAAATTCTTCTCCCTTATCCATCCTGATTGAAAAAATGATTTTCCCATTCTTAAAATTTGAAATTTGAAGAACATGATAAAAGGGATAGAATAAGAAAAATGAGACGATTAATGCAGATGCACCAATCGCTATTCCCAATCGTTTCATCACCTTTCATCAATCCTTCTCTATTTCATTGCACCCTTTTCTTTATAATACTTTATAGCACCTGGATGAAATGGGATTGAGACTCCTGTAACTGCTTTCTTGAGGTTGATTTCCTTTCCCTTGGCGTGTGCAGAGGCAAGCTCTGCCTGATTTTCGAATAGTGTCCTTGTCAATTTATAGACGACATCCTCTTTGAGTTCAGAGCTTGCAATCAATACAGCAGCAACCGCAACAGTTCTAACCTCTGAAGGTTGATTCTTGTAAGTATTTGCCGGGATGATTGCAGGTGAGAGGAAGGGATATTTCTTTGTCAACTGTGCTATCTTATCACTGGGTATTGATAGGAGTCGTATACTTTGCATCACAGAGACATCCATAATGGCTGCGTTAGGGATACCTGCAGTCACTATGAATGCATCAATATGTTTGTCTTTAAATTGTTCTGCACTTTCAGCAAAAGAGAGGTATTGGGCCTTAACATCCTCCTTCTTCATTCCATAGATATCAAGGAGTTGTCGGAAGTTTGCCTCTGTTCCACTTCCAGGGGCCCCTACACCAATCTTTACCCCTTTAAGATCATTAAAACTCTTAATCGGGGAGTCAGCTCTAACCACGATCTGGATAATCTCGGGGTAGAGAACAGCGATGGCATTCATTTTTGTTAACCTTTCCTTGAAGGTTTCTTTGGCATTGTAAGCAAAATCTATTGTATCGCTTTGAACAAGTGCCAGTTCAACCTCTTTTTTATTGATGAGGCGAACGTTTTCAGCAGAGGCACCTGTGGATTGTGCTGTGACATTCATCCCAGGGATCTTTGAGTTCCATATCTTGGCCATTGCTCCACCGAAGGGGTAATATGTCCCTGCCGTTCCACCTGTAGCAAGAATCAATTTAACTTCCTCGGCAGGTATCGGTGAAGTAAAACCAGAGAAGATTAAGATACCAAATAAAATAATCAATATCTTCTTCATAAAATCTCCCTCCTCTAAATTTTTTTAAGCTGTTTAATTCTATGTTAAAAAGCAATAAATGTCAATTCTAAAGAGGGACTGGAATGTAATCCGTCACTTAAATGGGGCTAAGTTAAAAGATCTGGCAGGAATATCCTCGAAAATC
>JBBITW010000117.1:0-11439 GCA_037440525.1 Deltaproteobacteria bacterium | reverse complement strand
GCCTTCGAGCGGATACCGATAATAATATGGCACCATTGATTAATACCCTGAAAATACTTGATTTTCTTTGAAGCGATTGTAAACAATTTAACTTCTTAATGTCCGTATTCGAAGGGTTTGGAACCCTACCTCCCCAGTCATTTCAGGACTTTTTCAGAAATCTCGAAAACTTTCTATTCAAGGATAGTATAACATGATTCAGGGGAAAAGTATTGAGGAAATAAAGATCGGGGATTCGGCCGAAATCACAAAGCTCATCACAGAAGAGCTTGTTAACGAATTTGCAAGAGTTATCGGGGATTTTAATCCTATCCATCTTGATCAGGCCTATGCGGAGAAGACACGATTCAAGGGAAGGATTGCCCACGGTGCCCTTTCGATAGGGCTAATATCATCAGTGATCGGGAACATCCTTCCAGGGCATGGAACTATCTACCTCTCACATGAGATCAATTTTCTTGCCCCTGTAAGAATCGGAGATACTATTACAGCAAGGGTGGAGGTAGTTGAGATCATTCCGGAAAAGAATAGAATAAAACTCAGAACCACATGCACAAATCAAAATCGTCAATTATTAGTAGATGGTTTTGCATGGGGCATGCCTCCAAAGAAGTGATGAAGAGAGATCATTTCTTGCGAATCAATTCAGCATCCACCTCACCCCTGAAAACCTCCTTGAGGGCCTTCTGAAGGTTTTCGAGTCCTTCCATCTTCTCAAATTCAACCACGAGCTCTCTATCATCCAGAACCTTTAACCTTCCAAACCTATTCACTACATCAATTACCTTATCTGGATCAACTGTTATCCATCCCTTCATTCTCCTGACCAGCTCTTCTCCATTAAAGCTACGCTCTATCTGAAGTTGAACCGTCCTCTCCTTTGCCTCCCATCCAATGATGGCTGATTGGATAATAACCGGAGTCACAGGATCATGCATTGCTGCACATCTAAACCATAATTTAGCCCGTATCATCTGAAACTCCCCATATATATTATTTGTAGCCAAATTCTTTATTCGTCGCAAGCTGTAGTCTGCGACTACAACCTGTTACAGAATGCGATCTAATTTCCCAGAGGCTTTCTCATTTCTGACTTGAAAATAACAACCGAATCGTTTAAATGTCAAGTATCAATCTCAGAGGTCTCAGCCATCCCATCTCCCCACGCAGAGGCTGTGTCGCAATGAGGTATATGCCATGTTTGTCATTCCGAGTCTCCTTTCTCTGTCATTCCGAGTCTCCTTTCTCTGTCATTCCGAGCGAAGCGAGGAATCTATAGAATTCAAACCCTTATAAAACATAGATTCTTCGGCTAAAGCCTCAGAATGACATTACGACACAGTCTCGTATTGGGTAGAGGGGAAGGTGAGGTCTTATATCATAAAAGGAGATTTTTATGGAGATACTGAATGCTATTAGAGAAAGAAGAAGTATCCGGGCCTTTAAGCCTGACCCTGTGCCAAGGGAGATCATCGAACAGATCTTGAACTTAGCAATTCTTGCCCCCTCTGCTATAAATCTTCAACCCTGGGAATTTATTGTAGTGGTGGGAGAAGAAAAAGATAGGCTGAGCCGGAGGTTGATAAAGGCATATAAGGAAAGGCAGATTTCCTGCAGCCCTGGCAATATCAAGCCAATTCCAAAAACAATATCCAAGAGGGGAGCAAAGACCCTTGAATTGATGAATCCATTTTTCGAAGAGATGGGAGTTAATCCCAATCTGTTCATAAATGAGGGAAGTTGTAATTTTTATGGTGCTCCTGTTGCCATTTTGATATTTATCGATGACTCCCTCCCAAAGGATCGCCTCATCGATATCGGAGTGGTGCTCGGTTACATAATTCTAATTTCACATGAATTTGGTCTTGGGACCTGCCCTGTTGGTCTTGTCAATGCATATGAAGATGAGATCAAAGACCTTCTCAACATCCCACCTAATAAAAATTTAGCAATAGGATTGGCATTGGGTTATCCTGATTGGGATATCCCTATTAATCGTTTTAAATCCCAAAGAGATAGTCTTGAAAAGATGCTAAAGTGGATTGAATGAAGATTCCTCCCTCAATTTAAAGAGGTTTCTGGATTTAAAGATTTTTCCCCTTTCTAATCTTCATCCTTTTCGAGACAGGACGCCTTCGGAGCAAGACATAAGTTGCCCCTGCTCCGCCATCACAACGTCTTGCACTCGAATAGGCAATAACCCATTTCCGCCATTGAGCATGTGTAAGCCATTCTATGACCTTATTTTTTAAAATAGGTTCTGAAGGTGATGAAAGTCCTCTTCCATGAATAATTAGAATACCTGTCTTCCCATTTTTTACTGCCCACTTCATAAACTCATCAAAAACCTCTTTTGCCTCATTAACATCTAAACCATGAAGATCTATATATGTCTGGATTGAAAAATCTCCTCTGTGAAGACGCTTTGCAATATCAGGGTGGACATTATATCCAGTGCCTTCAATATATTCTGGAGTGTCCTCCACATTAAAACCTTTTCCATAATTGACAAGGTCTTCGAGCATCTTTAATGCCTCTGCTTCATCTCTTTCTTTGAATTCCGGAGGAGATGTAATCCTCCGAAATCCTTCAATACGTTTCTCACCGTTAATGGGTTTTACCCCCTCCATCGCCTTTCTAAAGATTTCTTCATCAGCTTTTGGGTCTTGTTGATCTTTTTGATATTTTATATTAGTCTTATTTTTATATCTAAAGAGATGAGGCTCTCTATCAAGAATTTCCCTTAGCTCTTTAAAAGATTTAATGGTAAGTGGGGGCCTTTTTGATTTCACAACAAAACCTTTTAAGCATTAGGAGATTCTTACAAAGAATTCTAAAAAAAACGTAAGTAAATATCAATCATATCGTAATGCTTCACTTAAGCAGGGAATTTAGTGACCTGGCAGGGATGTCTGCCAGATCTTTTAACTTAACCCCGTTTAAGTGATAGGAAATTAAATTATGGATGAAAATAGAATCAAAGATTTACTTGATGGAATTAGAGCAATATATAAAAAAAATTATAACAAAGAGGATATATCCCTAATTGAATTGGTCTTAAGGGATACCATCGACCTTTTTTCGGGCAGAAGGAAAGGTTTTTTAAAATGTGATACCCAATACCATGACCTTTCTCATACATTACAGGTCATCCCTCCCTTTACGGGAATTATCGATGGGTGGAATAGAAGTGAAAATTCTCCTAAGATCTCTCAAGAATTTTTTGAATTGGGTATTATCGGAGTCCTTCTTCACGACACAGGTTATATAAAAACCGCTGATGACAAAGAAGGGACAGGAGCTAAATATACCTTTATTCATCCCCAGAGAAGTGCTAAATTTGCCTCAATATATCTTCAAGAGATAGGGTTTGGAAAAAATAAAATACTCTGTGTCCAGAATATCATTATGTGCTCTGGAGTAAAGGTGGATTATAATAAGATTCGATTCACCTCAGAAGAAGAAAGGATTGTTGGCTATACCCTCGGGACCGCTGACCTATTGGGCCAGATGTCTTCAGCCGATTATCCTGAAAAGCTATCGATATTATATAATGAATTCGAAGAGGCATATCGCTACGAAGGGATTGATAAACTTCAAAGAGAAGGAACCACTATTTTCGAGAGTGCTGAGGATCTGATCCGAAAGACACCAGAATTTTATCACAATATTGTAATGGATAGATTCAAAAAGATGGGGGATATGTACAAATATCTTATATACCATTTTAACGATTCGAGAAATCACTATTTAGAGGCAATTGAAGAAAATATAAGAAGGATAAAACTTCTCTATCCTTAAATCTCTACTCATAAACCATATCCTTTATCCTCACCTTATAGACATAAAAAACTTCACACGATCCATTCCCCGTATCCACCCGTGTTGTGCTACTATTCCAAGTAACAGCTCTACCTTTATAATCCCCTTTTAGGTTTACCAAAAACCCCTCTAAAACCACCTTATCTCCCTCCCCAATAGTCATTACTGCTCTTTTCACATTTTTATTTGCTGGGATGATATGGTTATTTGAAGAGTGGGAGATAATATAATGATCGTCAAGAGGAAATCCTGATTTATATTTATAAAAATACCAGCGTCCACTTTGACGATAGCTCATAAATCTATGATATTCTGGTTCTGCCAATTTCCCCCAGACAACGGCCAAATCTAAGGGTGAAATCTCTCCATCCCAGCCAAATGAATATGTCTTTCTGCTCACCACCATCCCTGATATTTTATATTCTGCCAAGGGTTTAAGTGTAAAATGAGAATTTTTTATTTCAATAATAATAGATTCATTAGAGGAGATAGATTTCTGGACAGGATCCTGAGAGGTATCGATGGGATCAAATTCGGCTCCTGTAGGGGTCGGTCTTCCACAGCCTGACGAAAGTCCACAAATTAGTATTAATAAGAAAAAACAAAGAACTAAATGTCTTTTAATCTTTCACTCCTTTAATAAAGAGACAATCTATGTCTGGTGTTCGGCTCTGAGAAGATCATTTATTGTCTTCACAGGATTAAAGGTTATATTGGGAACTTCTATAAAGAAGGTGATCCATCTTGCCATTCCTCCATTCCATAATCCAGGATGCTCAAGGGATTTAACATCCTGCCCATTGATGGACTTTTTCGAAATGATCATGGCATCACGATTGGCAAACTCTTTAAGGCAAAAAGGGTTGCCCTCAAAATCCCTAACAGAACAGATTATGTCCACTGGATTAAAATGGGAAGATGAAGCCCATATTGCCTTTTGTTCGGGAGATTGCGTATCTACCTGAGCCCCTTCAACAATCTGAAGGGACAGACTCCCATCTCTTTCCTGAACCCAGAATGGTCCCCCTCCAGGTTCACCCTCATTCTTAACCATACCACAGACCCTTATAGGCCTGTTTAAAAGATTGAATAGAAAATCTTTCCTCTTCTTTAATCTCCATTGTGAGAAGGTCTGAGGAAGAGAAAAACAGAGTTTATCTTTAATAAAGATTGAAATTTCTTCAAGAATCTCTCGATACTCTGTTTCATGGGTCAGTTTTTTTAAATACTGGTTTATGGTTTTTTGTGCATTTATAAGGAATCCACCCAAAACCTTTTCCCAGAAGATTGTATATTCTTTAAGACGATCGGGTAAAACATTATCTATATTTTTAATATAAACGAGATCTCCATTGAGTTGCTCGAGATTCTTAAGAAGTGCCCCATGACCTCCGGGTCTAAAAATTAGTTTTCCATCCCTGTCTCTTACAGGCCTGTTTTCCTCATCCACAGCAATTGTATGGGTAGAGCTTTCTTGAAAAGAGAAGGTAACTTCAAAATGAACTTGAAATTCCTTTTCGTATTCTGGTCTTTTCATTTCCCAGAATTTATAAAAACTCTTTTCATACTCCAAGGGGAGAGTAAAGTGGAGACGACATATCCCTCTCTGATCACAAATTGTGTGAACCGCTTCAACGAGATGTTCTTCAAAGGCTGTTCTTTCTCCAGAAGGGTAGCGATGAAACTTCAGTAATCCCTTTGGAAGATTTCCATAATTCAATCCACAATCCATGAGGAGATAATTTAAGATCTTATCCCACTGATTCTCCTCAATAAGTTTCTCAAGTTGAAATCCTTTAACTGAGAGGTGATTCTTTAAATCTTCGTAGAAGGCAAATCTTCTTATCCCTTCTTGAAAGGTAAGAAAAGCACTCGCCTCTTTGTCTCCTTGAAGAGCCCTTCTTCTGATCTCTTCTTTCGATGGGACTGAGCCTTGCTTGTAGATTCTATATAAAAAATCAAACATCCTGCTCGAAGCGCCAGAAGCAGGAACAAATTTTATAAATCTACCCTCCCTGGATGCTTCTTCCTGATATTTGAGATAGAGTGAAAATTCATCTTCTTTTATCTTAATTATGCCATCACCTAAGGTGCATGGCCTCAAAATCTTTATATATTGTGGGGGACCTTTAAGGATATCTATCTGATGCCTAACCTCTTCCTCTGATATCCCAATAGATTTCATATAAATTAAGTCTTCTCTTTGAAAGGTCCATTCTTGTTTTGACATATTTTAGTCCTCCCTTTTTAAATAACGACGATTTGAAGCAATGTCAAGTTTATCATCAGAGATCTCTGAAAAGGTCCTGAAATGAGATAATGAAAATTGTTAAAATATTTAGGATGTGCTAAATTATCATACAATGAAATATAGACTTCCTATCCATGGTTTCATAGGTCTCATCTTTTTATTACTTTCAGAAATCCTCCACCTGAAAAAGGTAGAACCATTCTATAGCTGGTTTTACTGTTTCGCATGGTGGTCCTACATTCTTACCATTGATGGGATAATCTATCGTATAAAGGGAAATTCATTAATCATCAATAGAACCAGGGAATTCTTTCTCATGATTCCATGGTCAATCTTTATCTGGCTAATTTTTGAGGCTGCAAACCTTTCTTTAAAGAACTGGTATTATATCAATATCCCCCATTCCATAATTGAAAGATGGCTTGGCTATGCCATAGCCTATGGAACTGTCCTCCCAGGATTGTTTGAGACTAAAGAATTATTGGAATCCATTGGAATTTTTAAGAAAGCAAGGATAAAAAAGATTATAATACCTGTAGAAAAACATAATCTTCTAATTCTATTAGGTGTAATTTGTCTTGTTTCATCGATTCTCATTCCCCGCTACTTCTTTTCTTTAATCTGGGTGGGGTTTATTTTTCTGCTCGAACCTTTCAATTACCGATTTGGTGGAAGGTCTCTTTTAAAAGAGCTTGAAGAGGGAAGGGTCAGAAATATCTATCTTCTACTCCTATCTGGATTAATATGTGGCCTCCTCTGGGAGTTCTGGAATTTCTGGGCCCGATCCAAATGGATTTATACAGTTCCCTTCTTCGAAGAAAGAAAGGGGTTTGAAATGCCATTTCTTGGCTTCTTAGGTTTCCCTCCATTCGCTGTGGAAGCATATGTGATGTATGAGTTTGTCTCAATTTTTCGCTTTAAAAGAGGATGGGAAGAGTCTACTTACAGACTTAATTTAGAAAGAAAAACAAGACCAATGACAAAGATTTTGGCAGGATGCCTTATAATAGGTTTTTCCATTCTAATCTTCAGGGCTATTGATCTAAAGACCGTTGATTCCTATTATCCTCGCTTAAAAGATGCCTATTGGATTGAACTCCGATACCGGGATGAACTTCCTAAGGCAGGAATAATCACACTCGAAGATCTCATTTTAAAAACAAAAGATAAAAATGAAAGAGACGAACTCGCCCTAAGACTAATCGTCCCAAAAGAGAAACTCAATGAATGGATTGAAAAGGCCCAATTGGCATTTTTAAAAGGGATGGGAATAGAAAATCTCAAACTTTTGGAAAGGGTGGGGATAAATTCAATTTCAAATCTGGCTTCAGAAGATATTGATAAACTTTATAAGAGAATGAAAAAGGTGTCTGCTAATAAAACAATTCCCGTGAAGGCAAAGCTTAAGATTTGGATTCGAGAGGCAGAGAAACAAGTCCTGGGATTGGATTAAAAGGTTTGTTACCCCAGAAAGATGAAAATATTTGGGTTAAGGCAAAGCTCAAGAAGCCAGTTTAGGCCTTAACCCTCAAACCCTTATTTTCTATGTAATGGCAAAATTATTATTACCTAAATTGAGCGATTTTTTACTAAAAGCCTTTCCGCCAAAAATGGAGCCGATTTGGGCGGATATTTATTAGTCATTGCGTGGCAATCTCATAGATTCCTCGCTCCGCTCGGAATGACAATTTTGTAGAGATTACTTCGGCTTCACCTCGCAATGATAATCTGGAATCGCTCAATTTAGATATTACTGATAAAAGGATATTGAGGTTTCTCTATGAAGTATGGTGCTATGAACTTCCCTATCAAACCCATCCTCAGGGAGATTGAAGAAATTGGAGAGCTGGGTTTCGATTATGTAGAGATTACAATGGATCCCCCTGAAGCCACACCCCAAAAAATTTTGGAACAAAAATCACCCATCCAGCAACTCCTTCTAAGATATCAAATGGGAGTTGTGGGGCACCTTCCAACCTTTCTCTTTACCGCAGATCTCTATGAGAGCTTAAGAAATGTTTCCCTTCAGGAAACCATTCAAGCCCTTGAAGCATTAGCAGAGCTGAAAGCGGAAAGAATTGTTCTACACCCTGGTTATATTACAGGACTTGGTAAATTTGTTATGGATAGGGCGAAAAGATACGCCTTTGAATCCATTGATACCATCCTTAAGAAGGCAAATCGACTTGGTCTTACAATCTGTCTTGAAAACATGTTTCCCCAATCAAATTTTCTATCCCATCCACAGGAATTTCAGGAGGTCTTTGAGAAATTTCCTGAGATTCGGCTCACCCTCGATATTGGCCATGCCAATATAGGGGGAGGAAAGAATAGGTCTTCTGAATTTATTCAACGCTATGGATATCGTATTGGCCATGTCCACGCCAATGATAATTTTGGGAAAGAAGATAATCACCTCCCCATCGGTGCTGGAATAATCGATTTTACAAAGATCCTTAAAGAGTTGAAGGATATTCCATATGATGAAACCATTACTCTTGAGGTATTCTCCAGAGATAAGGATTACCTCAAATTGAGCAAAGAAAAGGTGAAAAAGATGTGGGAGAGCCTTTGATCATTGTATGGAAAAATTAGATTAGGATAAAGTTATTCTGAAAGCTTTAGCAGAAGTCCTGTCCTTCTTGCGCGATGAAGGACAATCTTAAAAAGGATCCCCTCAATCAAAAGATATAGCCCTGCCAATAAAAAACCCCAGAAGAGAAGATTACCAATTTCTTCTTCAAACCCATAGAAAGAACGAAAATATTCTAAAAAGTAGGTAAGGGGAATTGCCCTCGCAATCTCTGGTAGTGGGAAAGGAAGGATGGATATTGGGTAATAGATCCCACAGATAAGTGACATCAAACTGCTTAAAGACCATGCGGCAACCTCTGCCTTATATCCGAATACAAGTACCAGTATACATACTGCAATACCCACAGAAGCGGATGTCATAAAAAGCCCTGAAAGAAAGAGAGTGAGTGATAGGATACCGGGTTTAAAAAAGTCATATCCAAATGCAAAAAAGCTAAAAATGGAAAGCAGGAGAAAGACAATAAAAGCTCTTATGATTCCAATGAACCAGGAACCGAGGAAAATTTGAAATGGATGAATCGGGGCGATGAAGAGATGTTTCATCGATTTTGCCCAGAGGTCATAGAGAAGGGCTTCTGCAACATCAATCTGACAGACCTGGATCACACTCATCGAAATAATCCCAATGAGTATGAAACCACCCGTATTTATATTCAAACTGAGGAAGTTCGTCAAAAGGCCTATTGAGAAAAAGCCCACTACAGGCCAGAAAAGGATCTCGAAGAAGCTGAAGACATTACGCCTCGTCATGATCCAGTTCTTAATCACAAAGGCCCATATCTGAATCAACACCTTTTGCAAATTCGATAAAGACATCTTCTAAATCCGTCTGTCCTAAAGTGACCTTTTTAATCTTTGCCCCGCCCTGAGAGATCATTGCCAATATGTTTCCCAATCTCGTCTCACCATCATCCAAAATGATTTCGCAGAGGTTATCAGAGAGCGAAAAATTTATAACTCCATCTGCATGTAATAAATCGTCCTCCACAATAGACCCCTTATATTCAATCTTAACCACATCCCCTATACGAACCATCCTTTTTAGTTCATCCGAAGTCCCGGTTGCAAGTATCTTACCTTCTTTCAGAAAGGCGATGCGGTTGCAAAGTTGTTCTGCCTCCTTCATATTGTGTGTCGTTAAAAGCACAGTTATCCCCTTCTCCTTATGGATTTTGAGGATCATCTGTCGGATTCGAATAGATACATCCGGGTCAAGTCCAACTGTTGGCTCATCCAGGAAAAGTATCTCCGGATCATTGAGTAAAGATTTGGCCAATGAGAGCCTCTGTTTCATCCCCGTGGAGAGCTGATCAAAAGGAATGTCTCTATATTCCTTCATCTCGAAAATTTCGATCAAAGATTCTACCCTTTCCTCTCTCTTTCTTCCAACCAATCCATACAGCATACCGTAGAAGTGAAGGTTCTCCTCGACCGTCATACTCCAGAGAAAATTTGCATTTCCACTCGAGATATTCACCCTCTCACGAATTCTGTTTCCATCCTGGAGGCCATCAATACCGAGGACCTTAACCCTACCCCTATCTGGAAGGAGTAAAGTAGAGAGGATGGAGAGAAGTGTGGTTTTCCCTGCGCCATTTGGTCCGAGGATACCGAATATCTCCCCTTTCTCAACCTGAAGACTTACTCCCCTGAGTGCCTCCTTATGTCTCTTTCTTATCCAGCCCGATTTGAAGGTCTTAAATATTCCCTCCGCCTCTATGACTAAAGCCATCTTTAACACCCAATCTCTATTTCGAATTTTAAATTACTAAACAAAATTGGTTGGAATTTCCCTTCACCCAATCCCTCTCTTTAGGGCCTCTCTTTCTTCAAGAAGGGCTTTCAAGACAAGCCCTTTGGGATCTTTTGGTCTCGGCATGGACCAAAAAACTTTTGGAAGCTTACCCGCCCCAAGTTTGATCAAACCCTGCTTTTCCATTGTGATTAAAGAATCTTTCGTGGTTTTCGTTCGTAAGACAGGTAAAAGTCGAGCCACGGGTTTACCCCGATCAGTAATCAACACCTCATTTCCGGCCTTGACTTGATTTAGATATTCGCTCAAGTATGTCTTTAATTTTGAAACGCCTGCCCTCTTCATTGTTATTACTTTCCCTCTAATTTTTATGACTATTATAGTCATATTCAATTGATCTATCAAGACTATTTTATGAGACCTCTGAAAAAGTATTTAAAAATAAACTTTTGGACTGGGGAGGGAGGTGAAAAAGCCTTCGAGCGGATACCTTTAATAGTTTAGCACCAATGATTAATACCCTGAAAATGCTTGATTTTCTCTTAAGCGATTGTAAGCAATCTACATTCTCAATGTCCGCATTCGAAGGGTTTGGAACCTTCCTCCCCAGTCTTTCAATGATTTTTTCAGAGCTCTCTTTATGAGACCTCTGAAAAAATCCTTAAGTAATTAACCTCTCCATACCTCCCCTTAAAATAAGGGGAGGCAATGTGGGGTTGAAAGGCCTTCGCCTACCCGTCGGCAGGAGCTTATCCCCTTCACCTTAATTCTCTTCCCTTGGGGTCTTGAGGCTGTGTCGCAATGAGGTGTATACCATGTTTGTCATTCCGAGTCTCCTTTCTCTGTCATTCCGAGTCTCCTTTCTCTGTCATTCCGAGCGAAGCGAGGAACCTTAGGAAAGATTTCTCGGCTAACGCCTCGAAATGACAACAGAGTGGTGTCATTCCGAGCGAAGCGAGGAATCTATAGAATGACATTACGACACACCCCCAATAAGGGGGTGAGGGGAAATGACTTT
>JBBITW010000116.1:5214-11577 GCA_037440525.1 Deltaproteobacteria bacterium | reverse complement strand
AAGCGATTGTAAGCAATTTAACTTCTTAATGTCCGCATTCGAAGGGTTTGGAACCTTACCTCCCCAGTCATTCCAGGACTTTTTCAGAAACCTCTATTTTTATTCTTGACACTCAAAAATATTGTGCTAACTTTTTAAGAGGGATTACTTTTTTAAAAGGAGGATAAAAGAATTGATCCAACTTACAAAGAACTCTTTAACAGTACTCGAGAAGCGTTATCTTAGAAGAGACACTGATGGAAATGTGATAGAGGCACCTGAAGAGATGTTTAGACGTGTGGCAAAGAATATTGCTCAGGCAGATAGATTTTATGATCCAGAAACAGACCTCACCCGGATTGAAGAAGAGTTTTATTCTCTAATGAGTTCACTCTACTTTCTTCCAAATTCACCTACCCTGATGAATGCCGGAAGAGAGCTTCAGCAACTTTCAGCCTGCTTTGTTCTTCCAGTAGGTGATTCGATGGAAGAGATATTTAATGCTGTCAAACATATGGCCTTAATCCAGAAGAGCGGTGGGGGAACAGGTTTTTCATTTTCAAGATTAAGGCCAAAGAATGATGTTGTAGGTTCTACCCATGGGGTATCAAGCGGGCCTGTCTCATTTATGCGTGTTTTTGATGTAGCAACAGAGACAATAAAACAGGGAGGAACTCGAAGGGGAGCAAATATGGGAATCCTTCGAGTTGATCACCCTGACATCCTCGAATTCATCAGATGCAAGGATGGTGATCACGAATTCAACAATTTTAATATCTCTGTGGCCGCAACAGATGAATTCATGGAGGCTGTTAAATATGACAAATCCTATCATCTTAGGAATCCCAGAACAAAAGAGGTTTCAGGAGATCTAAGGGCTCGCGATGTTTTCGAGAAGATTGTATATTATGCCTGGAAGAATGGAGATCCAGGTATAATATTTATCGATCGTATCAATAGAGACAATCCTACCCCTGAAATCGGTGAGATTGAAAGCACCAACCCCTGCGGGGAGCAACCCCTTCTTCCCTATGAATCCTGCAACCTCGGTTCTATAAATCTCTCCCGCATGGTGAGCGATGGTCAAATAGATTGGGAAAGGTTGGGCTCGGTTGTAGAGAAGGCAGTCCATTTTCTGGATAATGTGATTGATATGAATCGTTATACCCTTTCGGAGATCGAGGCCATGACAAAGGCAAATCGGAAGATCGGTCTCGGTGTGATGGGTTTTGCAGACCTTCTCATTCAATTAGGGGTTCCTTATAATGATAGGAGGGCCATCGAAATTGCAGAAGAAATTATGTCTTTCATACAAAAAAGGGGAAGGGATTCATCGAGGCAACTGGCCTTAAAGAGGGGATCATTCCCAAATTTTGAGAAAAGCGTTCTTAAAGATCACTGGGATGCAATGCGGAATGCAACCATTACAACAATTGCCCCTGCAGGCACCATTTCTATTATTGCAGGGACATCCTCAGGAATTGAACCAATATTTGCACTGGCCTTTGTTCGCCATGTTCTCGAAGGGAAGCAGCTCCTCGAAATCAATCCCTATTTTGAGCTTCTGGCAAAAAAGGAAGGGTTCTATTCTGAAGATTTAATGATGAGGATTGCACAGACAGGCAGTATGCAGAATATTGTAGAAGTGCCTCAAAGAATTAAAAATCTCTTTCTTACCGCCCATGATATCACTCCAGAGGATCATATAAGAATGCAGGCGGCTTTTCAAAAGTTTACAGACAATGCAGTTTCAAAGACTGTCAATTTTCCCCATGATGCCACAGTGGATGATGTTGAAAGGGTCTATCAATTGGCATATGAGCTGGGATGTAAAGGAGTTACAATCTATAGGGATCGGAGTCGAGAAAAGCAGGTTCTCTACAGAGGAGTCTTTTCCTCTCCGAAACCTTCTGGAGAAATTGAGGGATCATTTAGTGGGGAGAGAAGGCCGAGGGCACGACCAGATGTTATACATGGTTCTACTAGAAAGATTCAGACCGGATGTGGTAATCTCTATGTAACAATAAATGAAGATAGGGATGGAAATATCTTTGAGATATTTAACCAGATCGGGAAGGCTGGTGGTTGTGCAGCTTCGCAGTCAGAAGCCATTGGTCGCATGGTGTCACTGGCACTGAGATCAGGTGTTAAACCTGAAGATATAATTCGTCAATTAAAGGGTATAAGCTGCCATATGCCAGTCTGGTATAAAGAGGGAAAGATCCTCTCCTGCTCTGATGCCGTGGCAAAGGCAATTGAGTGGCATCTACGGGATGAAAAGCAAATGGTTAAGATCAACAAAGAAGAGGATATAAAACTATTGCAGAGTTACTCTCATAAAGAAGAAGATATTAGACATAAACGGGAAGAACTCTTCCTTAGAGGAGCATGCCCTGAATGTGGAGGGCCTCTTATATTCGAAGAAGGCTGTGTGAAATGTTATTGTGGCTATTCGGATTGTGGATAAAGGAAAGGATTTGAGTAACCAATAACATTTATTCCCTGAACAATATAAAATAAGGACACGGAGATTGAAAAATAAGATTCTCCTAACCATTACCTTCCTTCTGTTGGTTTCTCTGGCATATGGTAATGACCAGAAGAATATCACTTTAGCATCAAATGATTCTAAAGAAATCTTCCTCTATGAGGCGAAGAAGTTTGGTTTACCCATCTTAAGGGCTTCAATTAGTATTGAGTACAAATTATTAAAAAATGAAAGACCTTTATATCAAATCCAGGCAGATATTAAATCCCTTCCCGGTTTAAGTTTCATTTTTAGAATGGAAAACCATTTTACATCCCTCATGGATGGAGAGGCCCTTTTTCCGCTACGTTATATAAAGGAGATTGATCAGGAGGGACTCCTGATAAAAAAGAAGAATTATCATCAAACCATCACCTTTGATTATCCTAATAGGAAACTGGTAATAGAAAAGATTGGAAACGGGCGTGAGGAAATCCATCTTTTCCCAGAAACATATGATCCCCTATCTATCTTTGCAAGATACTATTTAAAGAACGATCTCCTTCAGGAGCAGAATATTAATATATCAGTGTTTGATGGGATTAAGTTGAAGCATATGGTCTTTCATTCGAAAAGAGGATGGATAAAAACAAAGATGTTAGGTGAGGTTGAGGCCATCTGCCTTGAATCCACTACTTCCTTTTCTTCATTTGGAGAAAAGGCAGGGAAAATCAGGATATGGTATACAACAGTTGGGGAGAAGGTTCCAGTACTGATTGAATTGGATCTCCCTGTGGGTGATGTGAAATTTGAGTTAAAAGAGGTAAAGAAAGTAAGGAGCAATGGCTCGAAAGAAGAAGGAAAAGAAGAGATATGAGAGGAGTTTTATTTTTCTAAAAAATTTCTTATGGAAGAACTCTCTACAGATGTCCTAATCATTGGTAGTGGATTGGCAGGAATAATCTCTGCCCTCGAGGCTGAAAGAGCAGGGGTTAGAGTCCTTTTGATAAGCAAGTTTGCAATAGGGATGGGCACAAACACCTCTCTTTCTAATGGAGCCTTTACAGCTCCCACTTCCAATTTTTCAAAAGAGGAGCATTTTGATGAAACGATAAAATCAGGAAAGGGTTTGAGTAATACTAAACTTGTAAGAATTCTGGTTGATAAAGGCTTTGATGCTATTGCAAATTTGAGACACTACGGGGTCTCGTTGGTTGAAGGAAGGATGGGATACTTTATTGAACGGCCAAAGGAATCTTCCCAATTACCGGGCATTCTCCTCGTAGAAGTGCTAAGGGATCGTTTAAAAAGGGGCTCAACAATACTCATTCCAGGACTGACTGTTTTTGATCTCATCGTTGAAGGCGGAGAGATTCAAGGCGCATTCGGCTTCTTTAAGGATGGAAGGCCTTTTATCATAAAATCAAAGGCCATAGTCCTCGCTACAGGAGGTGCAGGGGCAATCTATGGAAGAAACGACAATCAGCGGACCATTCTCGGGGATGGCTATGCACTCGCATTGAAAGCAGGTCTCCCCCTCTTCGACTTAGAATTTGTTCAATTCTATCCCTTTGTCTTAGGAGAACCAAGACTTTCCTCATTCATCCTCTTACCTCCTTATCCAAAAGAGGCAAGGTTATTGAATGAGAGAGGAGAGGAGATTCTGGAGTCTCTGGGGATCAAATACGATCTTAATCAGGCAGTAATTGATAAAAGGGACCTTCTATCCATTAGACTCTATGAAGCCTCTATGAAGGGTGATGTCTATTTTGATCTGACCCATGTTCCAGAGGAGAGATGGAATCGTTATCCACTGAGTTTCTTAAAAAAATCTAAATTTCCTTTTCGTGAAAGGCAATTTATCATCTCACCGGCAGTTCACTTCTTTATGGGTGGGGTGGAGATTGATGAAAATGGAAGAACAGCCCTTCCTGGTCTATTTGCCGCAGGTGAAGTTGTCTGGGGAATCCATGGGGCAAATCGCTTGGGCGGAAATGCTCTGACAGAATGTTCTGTTTTTGGAATGATTGCTGGTCAATCAGCGGCCCGGTATGCGCTTGAAAGTATGGGTAGAGAAAAGAGTTCAGATATCTCCGAACCGCTTAAAAGAAAGTGGGAAAGAAGGGCAAAGGAATATATGAAAAAAAAGAAGGTGGCATTTGATCATCCGAGAGAAATCCAGAGAGAATTAAAGAATTTGGCATGGAAATATTGTGGACCAATAAGGGAAGAGGGTCTGCTTGAGGAGGGATTGCATCATCTATCATCCCTTGAAAAAAGGGTAGGAAATATCTATCCTGAGAGATTGAGGGAACTTTTTGAAAAGAGGTACCTTGAAAACGCTACACTCATTCTCAAGGCAATTTTGAAAGGAAGTTTGCTCCGTAAGGAAAGCCGGGGTTCATTTTTTAGAAATGATTTTCCCCAACAGGACGATTCAAACTGGTTAAAAAATACATGCTATTCCTTAAAGAATGGGGAGCTAAAAATAAGCCATAGGTCTGTCTGTTAAAGGGGCAATGGAAATAAGAGCTCTGGTGGAAAAATTTCTTCACCCATTCACTTTGCCTAAACAGGCTTCCTAACCTTCGCCTTAACCAACTCCCCATTCTATAAGATTTGTTTTAAATACTTTTTCAGAAGTCTCGAAATTTTTTATTGACAATTCTTTAAGATTTAATATAAATCTAAATTGAGCGATTATAGATTGTCATTGCGAGGCGAAGTCGAAGCAATCTTTACTAAATTGTCATTCCGAGCGAAGCGAGGAATCTATGAAATTGCCACATCCCCCGCATCAAGTGCGGGGTGCTCGCAATGACTGATTAGCCTTTGGATGAAAGGCTTTTAGTAAAAATATTAAATAAGCGAAAGGAGGGAGAATTTCATGAAACGACTTTTTACGATTTTAGTCATTTTAATTTTTATCCTTGGCCTCTCAAGTGTATGGGCCCAAAAGTCAGTAAGGCTTTCCATTGCAACAGGTGGAACAGGAGGTGTCTATTATCCATTGGGTGGAGGAATGGCAAATATCCTCTCAAAGTATATTCCCTATGTGGAGGCAACTGCCGAAGTTACAACAGCATCTGTTGATAACTGCCTTCTGGTTGGTGGTGGAAAGTCAGATTTAGCCCTTATAATGGCAGATGTGGGATGGGATGCCTATCAGGGAAAGGGGAAATTTAAAGAGAAGATTCCTTTAAGAACAGTTGCTGTCCTTTATCCAAATAATATGCATATTGTAACCTTAGAAGGCAAAGGGATTGAAAAAGTGACAGACCTGAAGGGGAAGAGGGTATCAACAGGCGCCCCGGGTAGTGGTACTGAAGTAAAGGCCTTGAGAGTTCTTGAGGCCTATGGACTGGACCCAGATAAGGATATGACACGGGATAAATTGGGTGCTTCCGAATCAGCAGGGGCCTTGAAGGATAGAAAAATCGATGCTTATTTCTGGGATGGAGGTCTTCCAACAGCCTCAGTAACCGATCTGGGAGCCACCCCTGGGATTAAAATCAAACTGATCGGCCATGAAGATGCAATTCCTAAAATGAGAGAAAAGTACGGGCCCCTTTATGTTAAGGGGATTATCCCTGCAAAGACTTATCCTGGTCAGGATGTGGACGTTTCAATTGCTGTGGTTTGGAATCTTTTAATCTGCAATGAGAAAATGAAGGAGAGTGTGGCTTATGATATTGTAAAAACCCTCTTCGATCATAAACCAGAGTTGGTAGCTGTCCATAGGGAGGCAAGGTGGCTTTCACTTGAACCACAGGCTGCGGGAGCTTCTCCAATACCATTCCATCCAGGAGCAATCCGTTACTTCACTGAGAAAGGACTGAAGATTAAATAATTGAGCAGAAAGTTATTCTCCCTCCTGACATTGATTATAATCTTTATCTTGTTAGGAGGGCTTTTTC
>JBBITW010000116.1:0-5204 GCA_037440525.1 Deltaproteobacteria bacterium | reverse complement strand
AAAGAAGGTCCCTATCCTTCACTTAGAGAATATGGATCATAAAAAAAATATCCATATTCGAATAGGACCATCTAAAAAATTTTCACTTTACTATATCCATTCAATCTATGGGGAGCCGGTAGTTGAAGAATTTCTAATAGAGAAGGATTCAATTATCCTTACAGGTATAAGGACAAAAAGCCCCGCGGTCATGGAGTATTATGGATTTGATGAAACGAAGGAGTTTCACCTCCTCAATCAAAGATTGGGGGCGGTTTTCATAATGAGAAGGGGAATGGGAGAGGGACAGGGGGTTCTTATCAATGATAAAAAGATTTATCTTAGCGAGATTGGTGACAGAGGGGATAGGATTCGCTTAAGGGTAGAGACAATTTCTTTGGGGAGATATATGATTGATGAGCTTATAAAAGTCTTGGGTTTATCATCCTGAAAGAAATCAGAATCCTTAGAGTGGAGTATGAAAGAAGATAAAATAGAAAAGAACCATGAGATTGTGATTACAGAAGAGGTTTTGAGGGAGGCCGAGAAGTATATTGAGGAAGAGGAAGGACCATCACGCCGGCTGACTGGGAAAATGGAGTATTTCATAACCTCTGTGGCGGTTTTGATGTCACTTATCCATCTCTATGCCGCTATCGGTGTAATCATTACACAGATTTTAAGAGGCATTCATGTGATGTTCGTCCTATTCCTTTCATTCCTGGTATTTCCTTCTTTTAAGCGGTTTAAGAATAAAATTTTATTCTACGACTATCTACTTTCCCTTCTTGGTATCGTTGTAATTGTATATATGTTCATTGACTTTGAGGAATTTATATATAGATCTGTTGTTCCAAATTCCTGGGATATCCTTTTTGGAGTTATACTGATACTTCTTATTTTGGAAGCAACCCGAAGAACAACAGGTTTAATTATGCCTCTGGTAGTGGTTGCCTTTATAATTTATGCATTTATTGGCCCCTATCTCCCGGAACCATGGACTCATCGGGGGTATGATATTGGTCGCCTTGTTGGTCATATGTATATGACTCTTGAAGGAATATTTGGGGTACCTATTGATGTCTCATCCACATTCATTATCCTGTTTACAATATATGGGGCATTTCTCGAGGTTTCAGGTGCAGGAAAGTTTTTTATAGACTTCTCCTTTGCTGCCATGGGTGGAAAACCCACAGGAGCCGGCAGGACAGTAACACTTGCCTCCTTCCTCCTCGGTGGGCCATCAGGAAGTGGTGTAGCAACGACTGTTACCCTCGGCTCTGTCGCTTATCCCATGCTCGCAAGGGCAGGTTACAGCAGGGAGGCTGCAGGTGGACTCCTTTCAGCAGGTGGGATCGGAGCAATTCTATCCCCACCTGTCTTAGGGGCGGCTGCATTTCTCATTGCAGAATTCTTAAAGATCTCATACCTCGATGTTATAATTATGGCGTGTATTCCAACATGCCTCTATTACTGGTCTATCTTTTTAATGGTTGAATTAGATGCAAAAAAGTTTGGAGTAAAAGAGATCACCTTCGATAAGACCTACACCCTGTGGGAATTAACAAAGCTCTATGGCTTCCACTTCATCTCACTTATTGCCATTGTTGTAATAATGATTTTTGGTTTTACTCCGATAATGGCTGTATTCTGGGCGACTGTAGTTGCCTTTTTAGTGAGTTTTATCAGGAAAGAGACTGCTCTTAATCCAAAAAAGTTAATCCTTGCTTTGCGGAACGGTTCAATCGGTGTTCTGAGCGTTGCCTCTACATGTGCAGCCGCAGGGATTATTGTTGGGGTAGTAACCCTTACAGGTCTTGGATTAAAGTTCAGCTCTATTATAATTGCCTATGCAGGCGGAAGTGTCCTCCTTACAGCCATCTATACAGCAATCATTGTGTGGGTTATTGGCCTGGCAGTTCCTGTTACAGCCTCCTATATCATTGCCGTTGTGATAACAGCACCAGCCCTGACGCAGTTAGGTGTGCCGGACTTTGCTGCACACATGTTTGTCTTCTACTATGCAATTCTTTCGGAGGTCTCCCCACCAACAGCACTCTCATGTTTTGCAGCTGCCGCTCTGACAAAAGGTAATCCTTATAAGACGACTATGTATGCCTGGAAATATACACTGCCTGCCTTCATAGTTCCATTTATGTTTACACTTGATCCAAAGGGGGTTGGTATTTTGTTGAAGGGATCTCCAAGTGATATAATCTGGACAACAATTACAGCATTCTTTGGGATTGCTGCTCTTGCAGGTGGAGTTGAGAATTGGTTCTTGAAAAAGGCAACCCTTTATGAAAGAATTATGCTTCTGGTGGCTGGCTTGCTTCTGGTTTATCCGGTTCCAATTTACGACACCATTGGATTTGCTCTGATGGCTCTGGTGATAATCTTACAGAAATTGAGGAGAGGAGATTGAAACCTCTTCTATCTCTTCTTCTCTTCGTAATTCCTTTAATCGGTTGCACAAATCTCCTTTATATATCTAAGTTAGGATGGCATCAATCATACATAACCTTCCATAGTATTCCCATTCATGAGATTCTGGAAAGAGATGAAATAGGCAATGAATCAAAGGAGAAGATTCAGTTCATCCAGGAGGTTAAGCGATTTGGTGAGGAGAGGCTCGGGTTAAGAAAGACAGATAGTTATTCAAAATTTTTTGAAATAAAAGGGCCAGTATTATATGTCATCACTGCTTCTAAGAAGGACAGCCTCGAACTTTATAGCTGGAATTTTCCCATTTTGGGTAAGGTGACATATAAAAGTTTTTTTAAGATGAAGGATGCCCTAAAAGAGAAGACATTCCTTGAAGAGAAGGGACATGATACTTTTATCCAGAGTGTAAATGCTTATAGCACACTTGGGTGGTTTAAAGATCCAATCTTTTCTACCATGCTCGATTGGGATGAACCAACACTTTCAAATATCATCCTACACGAGATGACCCATAGCACAATCTATTTTAAAGGAGAAACAGAGCTGAATGAACAGATAGCAACATTTGTCGGGAATCAGGGTTCAATAGATTTTTTAACCGAGAGATATGGTATTGAATCAGATAAGGTATTATTGGCAATAGATTACCAGGAGGATGATTTCATTTTCTCCGAATGGATAGATGAAGTATGCAGGCGCCTGGCCAGTTTCTATGAAAGACCTATTCCGAAAGAGGAGAAGATTAAGGGGAGGGAAGAAATCTTCAATTCAATAAAGGAAGAATTTAAAGAAATTAAAGATAAGCTCAAAACAGAATCCTATAAAAATTTCGATCTCTTTGAACTTAACAATGCGCTTCTTCTGGCCTATCGTCAATATACCCATCGACTAAAAAAATTTAAGGCCATTTATCACTATTTAGGAAATGATTTAAAAAAGATGATTGAGTTATTTAAGATTATCAAGGAATCAGGAGATAAGCCTTCCTCATATTTAGATCGATGGATGAGAGAAAGAGGAATTTTTAATATCCCCGGAAGTCACTCGAAGTGAAATACTCTATAAGATGATTGAGGTCTCTGAAAAACTTATAATGAAACCAAATATGGCAAGGGACAAGCCCTTGCCCTACGCCTTAGATTCGTTAATCTCCCGTAGGGCAAGCCCTTGTGGCTTGCCGAACCCTTATCAAGGTGTCATTTATTTTATGCTCCCATTAATAAATAATGTAGATGTTATGGTAAATAATACTTCAGGACTTTTTAAGAAACCTTTGATTCCTTTCTTGACAAAGGGATGAGGAAAAGATAAGAATAACATGAAATTTAAAGAGGAGATCAATTTGGGACACTTTAAGAGAAGAGTTGTTATTACAGGATTAGGTATTGTAAGTCCTGTTGGGATTGGGAAAGAGGCTTACTGGGATAGTTTGATACATGGCAGGACATCCTATAAAAGAATAGAGTTTCCAAATATGGATATGAGTCAGTATAGATGTCAGGTTGCTTCACCAATTGAAGGATTTGATTTTGGTCATTATGTTGAAAGGAGTAAGCACTCCAAGTACTTTGGTAAGACATCGCAATTTGCAATTATAGCAACCAAACTTGCACTCGAGGATGCAGGTATAAAGATAGAAAGCAGAGAGCCACAATACGATGAAGATCCTTTAGAATTGAGAGGTAAATATCAACTCGGGAATTTAGATCCTTTTCAGATAGGGGTGATCCTGGGAATTGGTGTAGAATCAATGGAGCTCATGGAGCACTACCATGAAAGATTCTTAAGAAAGGGGCCCCGGAGTATCTCTCCATTTGCCCTTCCAAATATATATTTGAGTTCAATAACATCCCATGTAACAGAGTATTTTAAAATTCAGGGGACATCTTATGCTATCTCAACTGCATGTGCTTCTGCCACACATGCCATGATCAATAGTTTCCTTCAGATTCAGAGAGGAGGAGAGGATATCATGGTCACAGGAGGAGCTGATGCCTGTATAACTCCGTATGTCTTTGGAGGCTTCGATGCACTGAGGGCCATGTCAATGCGGAACAACGATCCACAAAAGGCATGCAGGCCATTTGATCGTGAAAGGGATGGTTTTGTGATGGGAGAGGGATCAGGGATAATTGTCTTTGAGGAACTGGAACATGCAAAGATGAGAGGGGCACATATCTATGGTGAGGTTATTGGATTTGGTATGACTGCTGATGCCTATCATCTTACAGAACCAGATCCTTCTGGAAAGGCCCTCGCAAAAGCTGTGAGGGATACTCTTCAGATGGCTGGTGTTTCTCCAGAAGAAGTAGATTATATAAATCCTCATGGTACATCAACCCCATTGAATGACAGGGTTGAAACAAAGGTGATTAAGGATGTCTTCGGGAAATATGCTTATAATATTCCTATAAGTTCTACGAAATCAATCACAGGTCACATGATGGGTGCTGCTGGAGGGGTTGAACTCATTGCTGTAATCTTAGCAATTGAGAGGGGGATCATCCATCCCACAGTTAATTATGAGTTTCCTGACCCTGAATGCGATCTTGATTATGTCCCAAACGAGGCCAGAAGGAAAGATGTAAGAATTGGCCTCTCCATATCTGCTGGCTTTGGTGGGGTAAATAGTTCAATCCTGATAAAAAGATTCGAAGAAGGATCTTCCCACTAAGGCAATCCAGATTCCCTCTTTAGGGAATAAATTCTTTGAATCCCCGTAATACCTCATTGAAGCAGGAAATTTAATGACAAGCTACGAGAATCTCACCAGGGATACG